>CABVRQ010000007.1:0-9881 GCA_902500695.1 uncultured Nitrospira sp.
GCTAAACGCTTCGGGGGTGTTTGGTTTGGGCGGGACATAGTCCGGACCAACAGTCGTACAGCCTATGATCGGTAAGCTAAGGAGGCAAACCATCAGGACGCTGAGTGATCTCATACTTGAACATCCCACACCCATGGCGGTTATCCATATCATGTTTCTGGTTTCTCAAGATACATTTGCTATCAACCGTCTAGGGGGCTATGCGACTGGCTCCGCGCCCAGCCACGCCCAGGCCTCATTCTCCCGATCTTCGGCAAATGTGCGCATATCCATATCCGCAAACGCGGGATTGGCGGTCTCAATGATCTAGCCCATCCAACTTGGCGCACCGACGATGGCGTAGCGCTCGACTTTCTCCATGGCGGCCAGCTTCATCGATACCAGGCCACTTTGCATGAATACTGCCGGATCGATGCCGCCGAAATGTTTAATCCGGTTGAGCAACCGCACCTTCTCGTGCCGCTCCAGAAACAGTTCGAATTTTTCAATGACCTCGGGCATTTCCTTCGCCGATATCACTCCATTAATCTCAAAGGCCAAGACATCGTCCTTTGATGTGGGGAGGAACCGGAAAGCCGGAGGTTGGGATTTGCGTGCTTTCGGCAATTCCGATGCCCACTTCAAGGCCTCATCACTCTCACCATGCGGGAACACCTTCATCTCCACGGTCGGAAATATTGAGGTCATGAAGCCGACCAGGACTTGCGGCCATTCCTTGTCCGTAATAAAGGCGAAGCGGGTGAATTGATTGATATGGCTGAGAAGTTCGAGATCGGCCATCGTACCCTCAACGAGTGCATCGGCGTTCATATCGGACAAGCCAGTGAAGTCAACCACAACACTCAGGTGATTATGGTTGCTCAGTTTTTCATCAAGAATGATCTTATACTTTTTGATGTCGTTACCCGTCAATTTGCCACTGAGATGCATGGCAATCACGTGATCCGGTGAGGTTAATTGTATATACATAATGATTTCCTCCGGATGCTTGAGATATTTGTGAATCGAGTCTGCTGCTTTGATTAGCTAAAAATTATTCATGGAGCAGCGATCTTGCAAACAATCTCTCTCCATTATTCAGACGCTCATCCGGAGGTGAGATTCAGGGTAATCTCCATTGCGTCTCCCTCTACTGTAAGTTTTTTTGTAAATCCGGTTCGCTGCGCCAACTCCAGCATCCCGGTATTGTCCGTTAAGACCTGTCCGATGAGTCGCTCGGTTCCTCTTTTTCGGCAATACCGGATCATTTTCTCCAATAATTCTCGCCCGACGCCCTGCCCTTTCATATCCGAACGCACCACAATGGCAAATTCCGCGTTTTGATTGTTGGCATCATTGATAGTCCGAACGACGCCAAGTGTTTCAGCACGTTTTCCTTCAGACGTCCGAATCGCAATGAACGCCATTTCCCGATCATAGTCAATTTGCGTAAAGCGGGCCATTTGAGAATGTGGCAACTCTTGAATAAGCCCGAAAAAGCGAAATCGGATATCCTCCGGAGTTAATCGGTCAATAAATTCATGATGGGCAGGTTCATCTTCAGGCCGGATAGGACGGCATAACACTGTTTCTCCGGATCGAAGCGTGATCCATTCCTCGAGTTCTTGCGGATAGGGACGAATGGCAAGATGGTGGGGACCTGGAATGCGAGAAGGCGCAATCTTCATCCTGGCATCTAACGCCAGCACCCCTTTCTGGTCGGCGAGAAGCGGGTTGATATCCAGCTCCACAATTTCCGGAAAGTCCTGCACAAGATGAGAAATTTGAATCAAGGTCAGACAAATGGCCTCAAGATCGACGGCTGGGCGTGTCCGGAATCCCTGCAATAAGGAGGCGATTCTTGTCGAGTGAATCAGGTCCTTCGCTAATTTCATGTTCAGAGGAGGGAGCGCCATCGCGTGATCCCGCAACAGTTCGACCGCGATGCCACCCTGACCGAACACAATAATCGGGCCAAACGCGGCATCAACCGTCGCACCAACCAATAATTCATAGGCGCCAGGCCGTCGCGCCATCGCCTGTACCGTCACTCCATGCATCTCCGCTCCAGGATGGATTTGCTGGAGCCGATCTTTCATTCCCTGAAACGCGGTCTCAAGAACTTTGGGAGATTCCACATCAAGTACCACACCGCCGACATCGGTTTTATGGGTAATGTCGGGAGAAAGAATTTTCACCGCAACCGGAAACCCCACCTGTTCCGCGAAGCGAATGGCTTGCTCAGAGGTCGACGCAATATGCGTTTCCACAGTTGGAATACCATAGGCGGCTAAAATCGCCTTGGCCTCCGGTTCATTCAACAGAGATCGCCCTTGCGCAAGGGCTTGCTCAATCACCAATCTCGCTGAAGAGGAAACCGGTTGAAATTCATGAGGAATAGAAGGCGGGATTTCCATTAACATTTTTTGGCGCTGAGAGTAGTCAATGAGATGAAGAAACGCCCGCACGGCCTTTTCCGGAGTGTCATAGGTGGGAATATGGGCTTCGGCAAACAGTTGGCGGGCCTGAACGGTTGTTTGGCCTCCCAGCCAACTGGTGAACACATTTTTCTTGGAGGACGATTCTCGAACCGCATTCACCACCGCCAATGCGGCCTCCTCGCTGGTGATCACTGCCGTGGGGGCATGGGTCACGATGACCGCATCCACATCCGGAGCGTTCAGGACACTGGTCAAGGCATGAGCATAGCGTTCCGCCCTCGCATCCCCGACAATGTCGACAGGATTTCCGCGAGACCAGCTCGCCGGCAAAAGAGCTGTGAGTTCTTGAATGGTGGCCTCTGACAAGCGGGCGAGAGAACCACCCCCTTCGGCAAAGGCATCGGCGGCCAGGACTCCCGGCCCGCCCCCATTCGTAACAATCGCTAATCGTTCTCCCTGCAATGGACGCGCACGCTCTAGTGTTTCCACCGCATCAAACAATTCATCGATTTCAAACACCCGCAAAATTCCGGCCCGGCAGAATGCCGCCTCGTAGACCTCGTCACGACCAATAAGCGCTCCGGTATGTGAACTGGCGGCCGTAGCCCCTTCCGGATGTCGGCCGCCTTTAATCGCTAACACCGGTTTATTTCGAGCGGCAGCTCTGGCGGCAGACATGAACTTTCTCGCCTGTGAGATGGATTCGATATACAGAAGAATGGCCCGGGTATTAGGGTCGCTGCCAAGATAATCCAGAACATCGCCCATATCGATGTCGGCGCTATCCCCGAGAGATAAAAAATGGGAAAAGCCGATTCCCTGAGAGCGAGCCCAATCCAAGACAGCCGTGCAGAGTGCACCCGACTGGGAAATAAACGCCAGCGATCCGGGGAGCGCCTCCAAATGCGCAAAACTGGCATTCAGATGCGTACCGGGAATAAGCAGGCCGATCGTATTCGGACCAAGAAGGCGCATCCCAAAATTTCGTGCCGTTTTTAGCATACGCGTCCACTCGGTCTCACTCTCCCTCTCTAATGGGTCCGGCCTCATGCCGGCTGTCAAAATGACCGCAGCCCGGACTCCGCGTTCTCCTAATTCTTCAAGCAACGGAGTGATGGTATCGGGAGGAGTGCAAAGAATGGCTAGATCAGGATTCATCGGTAAGGCCTGCACATTGGGATAGGCCAGCACTCCGCACACGGCTTGATACTTTGGATTCACCGGCATAATAGGACCCTGAAATCCTCCTTTAAGGAGATTCTGCATCACGACACGTCCTACTCGATGAGGCCGATTTGACGCACCGATCACCGCAACAGAACGAGGCTTAAACAGGTACTTGAAATTTCGAATGCTCATGACACGTGCCTTTATTCACAGATGAATATTGTCAAACTCTTCTACAATGCCCACAGCCGAGTGGATACGGTGTCGGGTGAGGGAGTGAGAAATAGGGCTATTCTGCTCTCCACTTCTGTTGGCACCAGGATAATGTTGATACAACAAGGAGCTTTCCTGCCCAGATTTCTGAAAATCCCCCTCTTCTTTTAATGACGAATGACCGCCACCGAACATCCGGCACTATGGGCAACCTTGTTGGACACACTGCCCAGAAACACCCGCTTCACTCCGGTCGAGCCACGCGATCCCATGACAACAAGATCAGCTCGCACATATCGAACAGCTTTAAGAATTTCTTCTCCAGGATTGCCAAACACCAAACGCTCCTGAATGTGAAGGTCATCAGCACTCAAGGCCTTTCGAGCCTGGTCAAGCAATTTCGCCCCTTCCCGACCCCGGATCGCCAAGAGTTCTTCAGCCAATTTTGCAAATTCATCCTCATGCTTGCTGTCGGCAATCAACGTTTGTTCGGTTTCGAATACATGCTTTTTGACGACATGGAGAAGGGTGATCTGTGAGGAAGGAGGTAATGCCAGGGTTTCAACAAAGTCGACGGCCGCACGCGAATCGGCAGAACCATCAGTAGCCAGGAGAATTTTCATGCCTCGAACAGCCTTTTTCTCCCGAGCCATGGGGCGAGCGATCAACACCGAACAAGGCGCTTCCTGTAACACCCATTGACTCACACTCCCGAGTAAAAACCCTGCCGCTTTGGAATAGCCACGTGATCCAAGGACCACCAGATTGACGGATTTCGTGTGAATGGTTTTTAAAATTTCCTCTCCAGGAAAGCCCTTTTTCACAAGAGGAAACACATGCACATTCTGGTGACTCAGTCTTTTTTCGACCTTACCCAGAAACTGACGTGCCTGTTCCAGCGCCTGTTTTTGAACCTCTTGTACCTGCTGGGAGATTTTCAAAATCCGTTCCTTCGCCAGACCCGTAATCTTTTGAGGGATGGGGTTCACATGAAGAAGAAACAGATCGGAACCACTGGGCAGTGTCAACTTGCTGAGGATCTGAATGGCCCCTTCAGAAATACGGGTTTGTTCTACCGCCAACAACACTTTCATCATTGCGCTCCTTTCGACCCATAACAAAAGAAACCGACTTCCCAACTCCAGTTTACCTTATGTCTCCCTTTCCTGTATTTTCTTTTCTCAATTCCATTGGCCCCACATGGAGGACAAATAGCCGAGCCACCCACGAACGATCCCAAGACAGCAAAACCAGTGCAGCAGCAGGCCACAAGCATGACAATCCGGCAAGGTAGAATTAGCTTAAATTTTTCTATTTTTTTTATGATGAGAGGTATCTCTTTCCAATACAGGCTATCGATGTCATGACCCATCGAAGCTCATGCTTTTTGTGGAAGTGAGGATTTAGGACGTTACATGTCCCTGATACCCAAGAGTATGGGAGGAACAAATAACATGGTTATCCGATGTTTGATTATACTGAATACCTAAAAATTTTTGTGGCGCTGTTAGCCGTCATCAATCCGTTGGGGGCTATCTCCATTTTCATCGCGTTGACCCCTGATGAAGACATGAAATCCAGACAGAAGATTGCCAGGATTGCATCATTCTCCGCGACCTTGATTCTGTTAGTAGCTTTGGTCGCAGGAGAAGGGGTACTCGCAATTTTCGGGATCAGCGTGAGTTCTTTTAGGGTGGGCGGCGGGATTCTCATCCTACTCATGGCCATTTCCATGCTCCAGGCAGAATTGAGCCCCACGGTGCAAACCAAAGAAGAAGCTGAAGAGTTCAACAGGAAACAGGGCATTGCCATCGTCCCGCTGTCTACCCCCTTATTAGCGGGACCCGGTTCGTTGAGCACCGTCGTGCTGCAGGCCCACAAAGGAACCGGCTGGGTTCATGAAGCCCTTATTGCCCTTGCGATCATTGCGGTCGGCCTATGCATTTGGACAGCGTTACATTTGGCACCTTGGATCTCTGAGCGTTTAGGTCAGACGGGCATAAATATTTTTACACGTATTATGGGACTCATCCTGGCCGCCATCGCGGTGGAATTTATTGCCAACGGGTTAAAAGGGTTGTTCCCGACTTTGACGGGATGAGACAAATAGCGTTCGGTGGATCGGCATGAATTCGCAATGGGCCAAGACATATTCGTTTTCCCCGGAGATCTATCCCGCTCGACTCAACAGGAAACTCATTGTGGATGGCTACTCAACCCACTTCCTTATTGAGAGCCCTTTCGCCTTACCAGACTATTTTTTGATCTTCATGAAGCTACGCATGGTCCGGTAGGTGTTGCCCATATTTTTCACATTTGGGGATAGAAATGCCATACTCGGGAAAGGAGGGAGGGACAATCGGGTGAGAGGCCTCATGCGTCCAACATCCCCACGAGATACTAAGAACTCAATAGACCTGAGGTGTGCCGGAGTCTTAGGACAATCATGTGGTCAGTGAAAGGTCGAATCCTCAACAATTCTGACTGGAAAAACCGGCTAAGACTTCACCTTTTAGAAAAGGTTCAGGAAGCGGTATATCTACCATTAGCTTTCTGCCATACCATTGCGCTCAAGGGCTCATCTCTCCACTCACTGATGGCGTAGATAAACACCCCAGAGTGGATAAACCAAAAACTCCCAATATTATCAGGGCCCCTCTTGAACCACGCATCATTTCTCCTTTGAGAAGGAGACATTCAAATTCTCTCTCAGGAGTCAGCCTCTCAATCAGTCCAACAAAATCCGGGAAGGGGTTACGCACGTGAAGGGATACTGATGAACGGGAACAGGACCTTTCAATGCGTACGTGATGAACGCTTGGCTCTAATTGTTCTGCGCATAAACCTTTGGCTCATGGATTTTTTTGTTCATCCATTTCAGCCGGAAAGAAGGTCTTGCTGCTTTCCGTCCTTGACGCCCCATACCGCGCACCCTTTCCCCATTCGTGGAGGTTTGCCTTTCCCGGTTGGTTTTTGGGAATGAATTCTTTTGCCCTCCCGCTCCCGGTTCCTTCCGTGTTTTTCAAGCTACTCTTTTTTTCGATTCCGTTGTTGTAGTTGAATTTTGTCTTTTTCCCGTTGTTGAAGATAATCCTGAGCCTGAAGTTGTTCGCATCCCTGATCTTGAAACCAAATAAGACTTGCAAAGCCCTCCGATTGGTAGGACTAACGAGATGAAGATGAAACCACAGTACATCTTCCTGGGTATCAAATAAACACCTCCTCTTAAGAAGGAGTAAAAGCGACATTGTTTTGGGCCAACCACAATTTACCTACACAAACAGGGAAGAAATATTCCGGGAAACCGGGCCGACATTCAGACCAAAAGGGAAAGATGTGCGAACGGGGATTACTGCAACTCAGCTGATGAACAGACCTCCTGGACTATGATGATATGTTTTTGGCTAATATCTCTTTCTCGGCAACGAACCAATCATCGAGATCCTGCCCATGGTGCCCGCCTCGACAGTGAAATAATTCATACGCCCGCTGGGTGATACGCGCATGCACATTCCCATTGATAGCTTGAGAGTTTATGGAATCGTTGCTACCAGGGACCATGCTCTCCTGGACCTCTAAAGGGTCCTCTCTCATAGAAGTCTTTTTTCTCGATACGCTCTTGAACTTGGCGGCTGAGGGGGACTTTTGGGGTGTATCGGATGGTTGACTCGATGGTTTTTTTGCCATTACGCCACCTCCACGTGAGGACTTGCATATATGGGAGCCAAGGACCTTTGTAAAATATCGGAAGGAAATGCAGGTTCTTTTCCCAGAGTTTTGAGGGTCTGGACAATGCGTTCGGGTTGTCCCCAATCGCTCCACAGCACTTCTTCGAATTCCATCACTCCCAGATGCTCAGGAATCCGTTGAAGCAATTCACGAGAAAAGTCCAGGACAGGCATTTCTTGATAGATCTCGTGAAGCGTCTCATTTTCATGCACCGTCCCAATCGTCGTTCCCAACCCTTCAAACCGCTCCATCATAACCGGAAGGTGTTGCCAACCAAGTTTCCAGAGAGTTTTCACTTTGGCCACCATCACCAACGTATTCCAAAGAGCGCCATTTGCCATTGCCTGTTTTCCTTCAATGGGGTCTGGTTTTTCAAGAAAGGAACCAGCCAGGCGAATACAAGACCCACTGCTCCAGCCCAGGACTTCGCCCGGGTTGATCCACCCATAGTCCAATTCGGGATGTGAAGGAGAAGCGCCAAAAAGGATCAAACGATCCTGGAGAAAATAACTCGCGCGAATCCCTCTCCTGACCGTCTCGATAAAACGAGCTTCCGGAAAGACAAAATGATCGGATGGGAAAATAACTACCGTGGCATCAGCGTCCCATGCTCGAACAAAGGTCAGCGGAAGAAACACTCCTGCGGCCGTTCCACAATTATGTGGCTGAACAATAACGTGTCCAGGCTTATCCCTCTCCATGGCTTTATTCAAAAAATCCCGATGATTCCGACCGATCACCGTGACTTTATGTTCAGGTCTTACCAATCGGTCTGCCCGATCCAGCGTATGTTGGAGCATGGATCGTTTTCCGACAAATGTACAATACTGCTTGGGCTTATGACCGCCCAACCATTGCTCGATAAACGGGCGGGTCCTTTCCCCTTCTCCACCAGCTAAGACAATGGACCACAACGGATTAGCCTGGGTGCTCAGCATGTTATTCCCCTCCTTGGGTCATGAATGCCAAAGAAAAATAGGGTCCTTCCCCTTCATCCCAGGTCTTTTGTAAAACATTACACAGAGGGAAGGAACTAGGATTTCCCCTAGTAACCCGGAAAAAAGTCCCTAGGGCCTTCAATAGAATCCCGATTTACCATGCCGGACATGACATCTTCCTCTGTCCCTGAGCGAAACGAAGGATCTCGCTGAACCATGGCCTCGTCGACTGAAGAGAAGGAGGGGTTTCAACTCAAACGGCTGTTCATCCAAGATCGCATAAACTCATTCACGGTCGAATTCTCTGCCGCCCAGCTCGAGCCAATGGGTAATGGTTTTGAGGATCTCATCCCTTTACCCAATGCCAGGCCTCGTCAGTCTGATCTGGGGTAAAACATTTCAATTGGGCCTTGGGCCAGGGAACAGAAACCTCTGGTCCACACTTTAACCATCGTCGATTCCCCACCAACGCAATTCGTTGATACTCTTGAACGTGCCGAAGATGATCGGTCATCTCCTCCCATAAGGCTTGCCCATTCAGGCCCTCAAAGTTTGCCATATCACATAAGAAATTAATCGGCCCAACATCTTGCATCAGTTTTTCCAAGTATGCATTCAATAGATCATACTCTTCGATCGACAATTTACCCTCAACCCGTATTCCCACAATTCCATCTTCACTTTCATCTAAAATCCGATACATACTATTACCTTTCACCCGCGAGGCAGAAAGTCGTTACCGGTCTTCACGGCTCATTTCCACAGAAGGAAACACCGTCTAATGGCTTAACATTTTTCTGCCTGCTCTCCACTTGCACTTCCTTTGCCCTAGAAACATTTCACCTGTCCCTGAATGGATATGGTCCTGCTCATCTTT
The DNA here is from genome assembly GCA_902500695.1 of uncultured Nitrospira sp. Lineage (GTDB taxonomy): Bacteria > Nitrospirota > Nitrospiria > Nitrospirales > UBA8639 > Nitrospira_E. Next base: position 9,345 of record CABVRQ010000007.1, read on the forward strand.
CTCTAGCGAGGGTTATGCCAGGGGAAAGCCTCTGGGGAAATCTCTTTTTTCATAATGGGTTCTGAGGGAATGGGACAAAGCAGGCTATTGTCCCTTGGGCAAAAACGCTACAGGAATTATTGGAGAACTGTTGAAGTTTGCAACAATGAGTGGGAGAGGGTGGGAATCAGACCGATTGGTCAAACCCAAGATTAAATATGAGGACTCCAGGCAGGATTGAGCCCATCGTCGGTTCAGGAATCACTAGTCCTGTCCGCTGCCTCCCTAAAACTTCACCTGCGAACCCTTGATGGCTTTGAGCCACCACCCTGATTTTTCGATGAGGGGTCCCGAGGCGATCCGTCCGGCCCAAGGTGTGTTGGAGCATCGACCGGTTCCCACGAATGTTCAGTACTGCTTAGGTTTAGTGTAGCCTCCTAAGCATTTGTTTAATAAACGGACGCGTTCGTTTCCCCTCCCCTCCAGCGAGAATAATGGACCATAAGGCATGGGATGGAGGCAAAAGCCGGGGTTCCTTCCTTTGAATTTGAAAATTCC
>CABVRQ010000007.1:9981-31255 GCA_902500695.1 uncultured Nitrospira sp.
TTGAAAATTCCCCGTAGCAAGCTAACGGGGAATTTTCAAGTTAAAAATGACTGAGTGCCCGCGATGAGGATGACTGCTCAATTAACACTGTCGAGCCAAACACACAGGCTTTAGGCACTCCATTGAGGCCTTTCAGGTTCCTCTGACAAAATCTCCCTTGCGGCTTGCAACCAATTGGCTAGACTCGCGCCATGATCCCCACCTCCAATCCGGGAAATCTCATGGGCGCGATTGGCGATTTGGACCTCCAGGGGTTCAGAAGGGGTACCACGCGTCATCTTCTGATTCTCACTAACAGAAGCGGGCAGACTTTGTGGCTCTGCATGCCCGTTCGAAACTGGGATCTGATCTTCCATGGCTCAATTTCCTACTTGAATTTCCTTGATTCCTCTCACTCCAACTGAGCTATAACAGATGGACTGAATCAAGAAGAGCACCCAACTCCCTCTTTGCAACCAGTTCAGAACGGATCGGGGACTCATGCCATGTTGGCAAAATGGGCCTAGGATTTGATCTATCTCGTCACCTGACCTTCGTGTTTGGCAGAGGGACCAATTGCCAAATGGACAGATGAAATGAGTAGGTTTAAAGACATCGGTAGTCCAAGGACATGATGGACGCCAAAAAACAATGACTGGGGAATTTCGGTGCTGGTGGATTTACTGGCTAACACAATAATTTTTCCTGCGTACCCCTCCGCGCGAAGCTGCCGCAAGACTTCAAGTCCGCTGGGATTTCTTAAATACAGATTGACGACAATAAGCTCAGGATTCCCTTGACGTACCCTTGCCAACACTTTGTCCCCTTGAAAAGCCAACTTCACCGGATAGCCTTTGGCTTCCAACCAATTGGCCATTTGTTTGGAAAATTCAACTTCCGGAGTCACAAGAAGTATCACGGCCCTTCTCCTTTCTATACGCTCCACAAGATGGCATTCCTCTCAGGCGATTTCAGGCTCCCACCTGTTCATTGATGACCTCACCACATTCCCGACAGACCACACGCCCCGTTTTTTCACCTTGTTCATTGACATGTTCGCCCACCACGCGTTGATGCGCGCAAACTTCCCTCTTCCAGGTTCCGAGGGTTCCATCCACACGACTGGCCTTATCTGCATTCATGGGTACCACCTTTTAAAGGATGCCAATACCTCCATTGACTCCCTCACCTTTAGCCAGATGCACGCCTTCAATCAAGCCACATCGAAACGAGAAAAGGCCTGTGCCTTGGCGTCATCATTTTGAAAGATCTTGCGACAGGCTTGTTGGAGAGAAGCGAGATGAAACGGTTTGAGGAAAAATCCTTGAGCACCTTCTTGCAACAGCCGTCGGAGGGATTGTTCCTCCGACGCCCCGGACATCATGAGCACCGGCATCTGATGTCCCAACCATCGTAATTCATCCAGCATGGTCCGCCCATCCATAATGGGCATGTGTGTATCCAGTAAAATCCCATCCACGGAACGGCAACCCACCACATCCAGGCCCTCCCGCCCATTTCTCGCAATAACCACCTCATATCCCCATTCCTGAAGCGCCCGATCCAACAGCCTGGCCACTGAAGGATCATCATCGACCACCAACATACATGGACGGACCTCCTGAGCCTGGGCCTCCGTCTCGTCACGCGACACACCGGGGGATGTGGTTTTGAGCGCCTGAAGAAATTGCAGACAAGAAGAACAATAGGTCTGTGAAAGGTCGACCTCAGAAAATGTGCGATGATGCATCGACAAATATGAGGGCAAATCTCGCCATCCCTCTGTCCCGGTCAGGCCATCCGAGGGATCATGAACCCGTTCACACCAGGGGCAGGAAAACACGAATCGGGAGGAAGACGAGGATAACGGGAGACAATGCCGTAAAACATCCCCACGGGAAATGACTCCGACAAGATTCCGATCACAAACTACAGGCATCCTCAGAAGCTGCCTGTGAATCATTACCTTCAGAACCACATCCAGCGGATCATCCTCATAAAGATACACCGGAGTGGTCATGGTGTCTTCGACTCTGAGTTCATCCAGAGAGTTCAAGCGAGAACAGGCTTGTAACAGACGGAGTTCTGCCACGACCCCCAAAATTTTGCCGGTGGAATCGACCACCGGCCATCCGCTGTATTGACCTGAGAGGAATTGCAAAATCAGGTCTTTCCGGAAGACCCCGGGTCGGAGAGGGACGGCATCGGAATTCATCAGATCTTTCGCCAGAGGGGAAGATGAAGAAAGGTGGTTCATCAGAGGGCCTCTTATTTACATCGGTTTCAACCATGAAACTATCGGTTGAGGGAAATTGGGCAGCTAAGGTGAGTGTGTAAAGTACCGACCGGAGTAAAAAAAAAGAACTAGGAGAACCCTAGTCCTTTCTGGAAAAAATCCTAGGATGAAGTGGGAAGGGATGATCGGAATCGGCTACTTCACAATCAGGCCGTGGGCAAACGCAAACTTGGTCAACTCCGGGATCGAATGCATCCCTAAGGTTTCCATGATTTTGGATCGATGAAATTCAATCGTTTTAACGGAAATGTCGAGAAGCGTGGCAATCCCTTTGGTGGAACGACCTTCGGCGATTAACTGCAGGACTTCCCGTTGACGGGGAGTGAGCTGGTTCAACGATGGTATCAACATTTCCTGTGGTTTCTGAGGCGAAATATCCCCTCTCAGAACTAATGGGGTGACATACTTATGGCCTGCCAACACCGATTGCACAGCCTGCTTAAGTTCTGATCCGGCAGACCGCTTTAAAAGGTAGCCGGAAGCCCCGGCCTCGAACGCCGCAGTAATATAGGAAGAATCCGCATGCATCGTCAGGAAAATGATTTTACAGTGAGGAATAAGTTTTTGGAGATGACGAGCGGATTCCAGACCGTTTAAACTCGGCATGGAAATATCCATCACCACCACATCCGGTTTCAGGTCTGAAACGATCTCAAGCAGCGCTCGTCCATCTTCCACCTTTCCCACGACCTCAGCGAACTCCTCCACAAGCTTTGCCACCCCTTCCAGGACCATGGGATGGTCATCCGCCAACACAATACGGGGAAGGTTCCTTGAAGAATTCCCGTTACATGAGTATGGATAAGGATGTGAGATCGGCATCTTGACCCTTCAGAAACTGAATACCCTTTTGGAGAGGGTAATATATACAAGCGCAGGCAAATCTACATTAGGGAAACCCCTAGTTCTCAAGGGAAACATCCCTGGTCAAAAAAATTCACCAATCCTTTATTCCGGAGACACGAGACCATGGGTAATAGCATACCTCGTTAATTCCGCCGTGCTTTGACAGTTCAATTCCCGGATAATCTTGGCTCGGTGAAACTCAATGGTTTTGGGAGACACATGTAACATCGCCGCCATCTCTTTCGTACTGTGGCCTTCGGCAATGAGTTGCAGCACTTCCCGCTGCCGTGGCGTCAGAGCGTTCGTCTCAGCCTGAGGAATCGACATTTCCTGGGTGAACATACCCAAGAAATCTTTGGCAATCGCCGGCGTTACATAAAACTGCCCTTTCATGACCGCATGAATGGCGAGCATCAATTCGGAAGCCGCAGAACGTTTCAAGAGAAAACCGGAGGCCCCGACTTGAAAGGCTTCCTTCGCATAGAGCGGATCCGCATGCATTGTCAGAAAAATCAACTTGATTGATGGAAGTAATTTCTTCAGTTGACGGCCCGCATCCAGTCCATTCAATTTGGGCATGGAAATATCTAAGACAACCACATCCGGTTCCAACTTTTGAGCGGCCTGAAGAAGGGCCCTTCCATCCTCCACTTTCCCGACAAGGTCACAGTCATCCGTGACCAATTTGGCCAGGCCCTCCAAGACCAATGAATGGTCATCAGCTAATAGGACACGAGGTCGGGTCACCATAGCCTAAGCCTCACGCTGCACTGCTTTTGGCGTAATCGTATAGACATTGCCAACTCCTTCTTCTCTTGCGTGATTCCCTCCCCTCCTGTCATTCTCAACATCCTGTAAGGGAAATCCATCCCCCCGCTGTTTTTCCCAACAGGGTGTATCGTGAAATTAGCCTGGCTTTGCTCATCTTTTTATCCTTCCTGCCATTTTTTATCGGGAATCTTTCTTTGAAATTCCCCTGATGGCTCCCCGCTAACCACCGGTGGGGAGGACCAAAGGATAGGTCATCCTGAGCCGGGGGGAAGGATCTGTGCCCAGAGTGACGAGGCCACGGCTCAACGAGATCCTTCGGTAGACCTTGCCCTGAGCTTTGCCGAATGGGTCAGGATGCCCAATATGGGGAAGCCATCCGCAATGCTGTCATGCCGGAGCAGTGCGTATCGGAAAATCATGTTGGCACTCCCGCTGGCTCCAATACATTAGAGACAAACTGTTGCTCTTTCTCCGGCGCGTCCTGAACTTGCCGACGCTCTGTAATGTCACGCAGCACCACCGTAAAAAGTTTCTTTCCTTTTTCCTTTTCCTGCACCTCAATTTGGGAAATGGAGACCTCAACGGGAATTTTTTCTCCGTTAGTCCGAAGTACAGAAATCTCTTTTGCAACACCCATTTGACAGGAGACGGCCGCCTCCTGATTAAAAAGTTGATGCATGGGGTGATGGGCGGCTCGAAATCTGGCTGGAACCAATCGGTCAATTGTCGGCCCAATAGCCTTAGAGGCCGGACAGCGAACATGGTCTCAGCCGCCTCGTTAAACAGCACTATCCGCTCATCTTCATCAGTGCTGACGATCGCCACCCCACACACCACCATCGTCATCAAGTCCTTTTGCTCATCCTGCGCAATTTCAATTCATTCCTGCATCGTCACATCCTCGGCTACGACTCAAAACTGTGCTAGCCCCTCGAAACCGAAATGGTATTGAGTTGTCTCCCAGCATAACCTCATAGCCAAAAGGATAACGGGAGGAATTCACCCAATCTAAGGCTAAACCCCCAGGATCGGAAAGTCCGAGGGACGCTCCAGAGCTTTAAAAGAACGAGGCCTTTTTCAAACGGGAAGGGAAATTTGAGAATTGATGGTGACACGTTCGATTCTGTCCCGACGGTGCTCAGAGGAGTGGCCTTCCTTACAGAAGGCTTTATCTTGGCTCGTAATTCGGATGGCCCCTGGGATTTCGTGGCCCTTGTTGAATTAGCCATCAAAGGTTTTCCTTAGGGATAAGTTGGATACACACCTTCACGAAAGTCGAATCATATTCATTTCCAGAAAAAAGGTACAGCGCTTTAGGGTTTTCAGGTCATCGTTAGTACCAACCTATCGGTCATCCAAGTTCCTCGCTCGTGATTTTCCTGTTGGCATGGCCTATTGTTTTCATCTTATAGCCCTCCCGCCACCGTCATTCCCAACATCTGTTTTTGAGAGTCCGCCTAAACCGCCCATCGGATAGATCCCTCTGGCTACAGTTGAGATGACGGAGGTAAAAAATGGGTCCATGTTGATCCTCTGCAGACCAATCGGAGCCATTCATTCATCCCATGCAGATATCGATCGATGAGGAAGACTGGGACGACCAATTCTAGAGGTGTGGGGAAAGATGCTACACTTCCTTTAGCTATTCTTGTGAATACTTCCCATCTTTCCTCACTTTCAATCAAGCAGGTCCAGATCCACTAAGCATTTTCTTTCACATTTTCTTCCTCACGGCCTTCCAGGTTTCTCCACCATTTCAACAGGATACGATTCCCTTTCTCCAATCCACTCTTCTGGAAACCTTTTCCTAAGGACCACAAATCGGTACCTGGCACAAAGTTTGATACTACCTTCTCATTCATGAGGGAACCGAAACGGCATTCTTCCAGAAAGTTGGTTGAAAGACTCAAATGGAACACTCCACTCATTTATTGCTTAAACAACACCCTGCCTGCAGGAGGTGACGCAATGGAATGTCCTCGCTGTCATGGTTTGATGGTCATTGATGCCTGTCTGAATCTGGAGAATGTTCATCACACTGTTTGGATTCATGAATGGCGATGCCTGAATTGTGGAGAAATCTCTGATCCGCAAACTTTGGCAAATCGCGCTCCACGTCAACACGCTGTCAGCACCCGGCTCCCTCAAGAGGTTGACTGAATGTTTCAATCACGCAAAGGATACCCAATGAATTATTTTCTTAGACCTCTCCTGCGGTACGGGAGCCTCACATTGCTTGTTATGGGCATGGGAATGAGTTCGGGATGGGCCCAGGAACAGGATGTGATAGCCGGAGGCAGGCAGCTCTTTCAAAAATTTTGCGCATCCTGCCATGGAACCCAGGCCAAGGGGGATGGCCCTCTTTCTGAGTCTTTGAAGCCCAAGCCAGCGGATCTGACCAGGTTATCAGCCAACCATGGGGGCTCATTCCCCTTTTGGCAGGCGTACCGCACGATCGATGGACGCGATCACATTCCGAGTCATGGCACGCGTGATATGCCGGTGTTTGGAGTATGGTTCCGGATACCGGATGATGAAGTCTCGATTGAAACTGAGTGGGCCGACCAAGTACGAGGGCGAATCTGGCAACTGTTGTCGTACCTGGAATCTATTCAGGAGCCATAAAAATGACCGTGAAGGTTCTGACCGTTCATAGATGCCAAGCAATCCACATCCCTACAGATAAACAAGCAGGAGGACATGATGTATCAACCACAGAAATACCTTGGTTTGTTCAGTTTCATCCTCATAATGGCCTGGCCCATTCTGGCATTAAGCCAAGAAGTTCCAGGCAACCCTCAAAATGGGAAAGTCCTGTTTGAAAAACATTGCGCGAATTGTCACGGAGTAAAAGGGGCCGGTGATGGGCCTGACACCCAATTCTTGTTGGTACAGCCCGCAAATTTTCACTCCTTGGAATCACGATCAAAAACCGATTGGGAATTAATGAATGTGATCACGTATGGAGCTGTATTTTCTCCTATGCATGGGTGGTCAGAGCGGCTGACGGAAGATGAGCGCTGGGATGTCTTGCGATATATCAGATTCCTTGCTCCATTTAACCCCATCGCCAACCTTCTCCCTTTACCAGAGACTCACGGGTAAAAACTCAACGAATGTAGCCAGGTCGGATGTCCACCATTCATTTTCACATCAAGGAGGATTAGCCATGTCGGACATGTTAAAAGTGATCGAGGTGTTAGCCGAATCAGACAAGAGCTGGGAAGATGCGGCTTCGCACGCCGTGACCCAGGCCGCCAAAAGTGTTCACGGTATAAAATCGATTTACATTAAGGACATGGAAGCCAAAGTAGAAAATAACAAGATCACCAAATATCGAATTAACGCGAACATATCTTTCCTGCTGGATTAAGCAGCAATGAAAGGCAGATGCATTCCCGCTCTTTGTTCTCCTGACCCATTCGGCTAAGCTTAAGGCAAGGTCCACCGAAGGATGTGGCTGGGCTGTGGCGCCGTCAACCTGGGCACAGATCCTTCGCTATAAGCTCAGGATGACAACAGAGTCATGCCACTCATGGACAACTTTGAGCCTTCAACAGGGTGGGAGCATTTTCCCCATGATGCAGATATGGGGATTCGTGGTTTTGGAATCACGAAACCCCAAGCCTTTGAACAGGCCGCGTTAGCACTGACGGCTGTGGTCACAGATCCCCAACGGGTGGCTGCTCGGGTTGAACACCATTTCACCTGCGAAGCGCCGGATGATGAGCTCTTACTGGTCGATTGGCTGAATGCCCTCATCTATGATATGGCATCCCGCCGTATGGTTTTTAGCCGGTTTGACGTCACAATCACCGATCAACACCTGGAAGGCACCGCTCATGGGGAACCGGTTGATCGCATGAAACATGAACCCGCCGTAGAAATAAAAGGGGCGACGTATACCGAGCTGTCTGTCCGGCAGATTGAGGGAAACGGCTGGGTTGCCCAATGTGTCGTTGACGTCTAGTCACGTGAGTTGAACATGGCATGCATGCTGAACCGACTATGCCAGCGTGCCGAATGATTCACTTTTCTTACTTGCGACAACTCGTATGGACCTGAATCTTTTATCGCAAGTCTCTCCGTATGAGTGGCACATTCCTCCAAAGGGAAAGATGCGCGTGCCGGGAATTCTTTACGCGGATGAATCACTCATTCGCGACATGGACCTGAAGGTTTATGAACAGGTCGTCAATGTGGCCACCCTCCCGGGAATTGTCCAAGCCTCATTTGCCATGCCCGATGCTCACTGGGGATACGGGTTTCCGATAGGCGGAGTCGCCGCCTTCGACCCTCAACAGGGCGGCGTGGTGTCTGCCGGCGGGGTCGGGTTTGATATCTCGTGCGGCGTACGGACCCTCTATACGGGTTTGCGCGCGGACGATATCACTCCCGTGCAAGAAAAACTGGCGGACCTCTTATTTGCGCGGGTACCCGCTGGCGTGGGGAGCACAGGTCGATTGCACCTGAAACCCAAGGAAATGGATGACATGCTCGCCGGCGGTGCCCAATGGGCCATCCGACGAGGCTATGGGACAGCCAAGGATTTATCGCGCATTGAAGAACACGGCTGCATGACCGGGGCAAAACCCGCGTGCGTGTCTGACCATGCCAAGAAGCGCCAGCAGGACGAAATGGGTACGTTAGGGTCAGGGAATCATTATTTGGAAATTCAAGAAGTCGTGGAAACGTATCACGATCCCTTGTCCGAAAAGCTCGGCATCCACGGCGGAGATATTCTGGTCAGCATTCATTGCGGCTCTCGAGGGCTTGGGCATCAAATCGGCACTGAATACCTCAAGAAAATGGTGGTGGCGGCAAGCCAATATGGCATTACGTTACCGGACCGCGAATTGGCCTGTGCCCCGATCGACTCCCCCTTGGGCCAGGAATATTTAGGGGCGATGCGGGCGGCGATGAATTGCGCCTTAGCCAATCGGGAAATTGTCACCCATTTAGTCCGTCAGGCATTTTCAGAAATCTTTCCTCAGGCGGGCTTACCCCTGCTATACGATGTGTCACATAACACCTGCAAAGTGGAGGAGCACCAGATCGACGGCCGGAGCCAGCGCGTCTTTGTCCATCGCAAAGGCGCCACGCGTGCGTTCGGGCCGGGACATGCTGACATCCCAGACGACCTCCAAGCCTTCGGTCAACCGGTCCTCATCGGTGGAACCATGGGAACAGCCTCCTATCTGCTGGTCGGCACAAAAGAAGGCATGGGTCTGGCCTATGGGTCCGCCTGCCATGGAGCAGGACGCAGTATGAGTCGTCATCAAGCCACTCGCCAATGGAAAGGTCAAAGAGTGATTCAAGAATTAGCGGCGCAAGGGATCCTCATCAGAAGTCCTTCCGCGCGAGGGGTCGCCGAAGAAGCGCCGGGTGCGTATAAAAATGTCACCGCTGTGGTCGATGCGGCTGAACAAGCGGGCTTGGCGCGTAAGGTAGCGAAAATGCGCCCGTTAATCTGTATTAAGGGATAAGGGCTCGACCACCTTACACGACTAAAACTAGGACATCCCGGTGTTTTCCCATCCGAACCAATCGGAATTTTATCGAAATGCCTATAATGGCAGGGATGACTGAATATGATGGACGGGAATGACGCAAGAGTGAAAGAGAACGCAAAACGCTCAGCATGCCTCAGACATGGTCTGACACATGGAGTTTAGATTTTCACACAGTAACCGATAGAATTGTCCGGGATTTTCTTTCACCGATTGAACAATACCCTTCGTCTGGATAATCCCACCCCAACCATACAAAAGGAATCCGTCGTCCAATACACATGCCGACGGGCGCTCACATCAGACCAATACGTCAATTGGAACAAAAATCTGGAGGGAGATTGACCCATTTTCATCCTCAATCACCCGTTGCCAGTAGAAGTAGAAACCGCTCAATTCAAGGTGGATTCTTGGCACAGCCATTCATGCAGCCGTCATGGAGTTGATAATAAACGATGGCCCAAATCTCTTCATCTGAAAGCAGATGCTTAAAAGGCATATGAGATGTCCCCGGCACCCCCAATTTGATAATCGAGAAAAGTTCTTGCTTACTTAGGGGTCGTCGCACGGCGATCTGGCCATGACAATGCATACACCTGGCAAGCCCCTCATATAAGGCTTTGCCCTGTTGAAGTTGCTCTACGGAGGGTGGCAGGGCGTCGGGTTGATCACCCTTCTGTATTGTCCCGGTGTGACCGGGTTCAACGATTGAGAAGGCCAAAATCAACACAAAAGCTAGGGTTCCCCCATAAGGGTTTTGCTTCATCCCTCCATCTTTAATTAATCCCATTAGATTATTTCCTATCTGAATCATACAACATCAGGATCGTCACACTGCCCTCAAAGGTTGAAGTTGGCCACCTTGGTCTGCAATCCCTACCACAGACTGGCCAGTACATTCATCTGAACGGTTCGTTAAATTTCCGTCCGCATACTTGACGCTTGGCGGTTGAGCACTTCAAACCGATCTTCCCGTTCCTATGCCGCCGGTCCCGAATCCCAACGATCCAAGCTCCTCGGGGCAACAGGATGAAGTCCAGTTGGGCTTCGAAGGACGTTCCAGGCATTCAAATAGTTACCTTGCAGTATCTACTTTACTTTAGTAACTAGTTACTTATCTTAACTTATGAAACAGGCCAAAAACAAAAAGGGTTATAATCTTAATAAAGGTGACAAAATGGGAGAATGCGAACGCTGCAGAGGATTCATGGTGAGAGACAGTATTTTTAACGTGGACGGACAATTTTTAGAAATTGAAATGGGAAGATGCCTTAATTGCGGTCATGTCGTCGATCTCAGTCTTCTGATAACCCGTCAAGGGGAAAAGAGTACAATGCCAGCAAAACAAGAAGGTGTGCTTGTCTGAGCACTTCATTTTTGCCATTCCGAATGGATTGCGTAAAGAACCCGAAAAGGAGTTGCCAATGACAGAAATCATCGGAGAGAGTGCCTACCAGCATTTACTGACAGGCATAATTATGGCCGTTTCTCTGTGGGGATTGTTCTTGACCCCCAAAATGATCCCGGTATTCACACGAAGCCTGACGCGACATCCCAGGAATATACTCGTCGTGAAGGGTGTTCCCAAACAACGTTCTTCATGAATTCGACCGGAATAGTCTGTCGGTTTCCTCGGGGAAATCAAATTATTCAAGAGTCTGTACGGATACCAGGGAGGTAATGGTGAACATGATTTGTCCGACTATCCAACATAGGATCCACCAGGTTGCCGGAATGATAGCTCATGTTGGCCAGGGTGCGATTGTGGGCATGATCCTGACTTTCTCGTTGGGAACCCCCTATCTAGTTCATGCAGAACCGGCTTCCCAGGCTATGACCAAGGAACAGGCCATTAAGCTGGGAGAAGACTTCGGCATCATCGTCGGAGAAGTGGACGAAGAGATACGGGAATTCCTGGGCTTAGAGCGTGCAAAAGGCGTGGTCGTCTTTGAGGTGATCGGGGGAAAACCTGCGGCCCTTGCTGGAATAAAACCCCGGGCCCTCATCAAGGAGATCAATTCTGTCGAGGTGACCACCCTGGAGGATTTCGGCTTGGCTCTCCAGGACGCGTTGCCCACAGAAAATTTTTCCGTGGCAACGTATGAGCCGTCTGACCCCGACAACCAGGGCATCAGCGGCGGAATTAACTTTCACTTTGTTCGGGTTGAAAAAAGCTAAACCGGCTATCGGTCCTTCTTGAAATCGGGAGCGGAAATGACGCTTCAAAACCCGGATGATGCGGGGATATCCAAGAGGAAAGAACCACAGTCATTTTCAGATTCATCAATTTCGCTACCTCTCGATCTCGGGTGTAATCATTTTCCACAAGAAAAACACTCAGCTCCGGGAAAATTCCAGCAAAAGCCGTTCGGGTTGAGGCCGCCAGAGATGCCCTCCCACTCGTGCTGGATCCCCTTCTTACGACCTCCAGATCCTGCCGACGATAAACACGCATTCCAGGGAGTGTTTGGTTGAGGAAGAATGCCTAGCGGGTGACTTTCAGAACCTATTTAAAGCAGAAATATCTCACATCCCCTCATGTCCGGTGAATGTCCAAGTCCAACCAACCTGTGGCGATAGCAAAGATCACCTAACTTTTACGTGTGTTTCTTGCCTTTCTCAGAGGGGGTATTTCGGGATCGTTAGCTACCATGGTTCTTCTTTTTGTTTTTTTCACCTGAATGGTGGTGCTCGCCGGCTTCGTCTCTTGGCCCTGCCATCGACCAGCCAACGTATTGATTTGATTAAGAATGGTGGTGAGTTCACGACCTTCAGTCGTGAGTCCGTAGATCACCTGGAGAGGAATAGTCGAAGCCTGGTGACGGAAGATAATTTCAGCCTTCTCCAACGATCGCAACCGCTCAGTCAACATTTTCGATGAAATGCCAGGCATTTGGCGCTTGAGCTGGCCAAAACGGGTCTCTCCATTGTTATGCAGACGGCAAAGGATGTAAATCGTCCACGGCCCGGCAAGAACACGAAGAAGAGAGTCCAGCGGACAGCCGAATGAACTTGGTGGCAATTTCATGGTTACTTTATGGTATCTACTTTACTTTAGTAACTAGTTACTTATCTTAACTAGCAGGAGACCTAAGGTGCAAGTCAACGCTTCCAAAAGGAGGACACATCTTCATGACGACTGAGCAGATGATTGCAGAGAAGACAATGAAATGCCAACGGTGTGAAGGGCTGTTAGTGCGAGATAGCATTTATAATCTCGACGGTCAGTTTCACCATCTCGAGGTGTTGAGATGTCTCAATTGCGGAGAAACGGTCGATGCGACCATTCTCAAAGCCCGTGATGTGAAAAATGACCAAAGTGGAAGAAAAAGACTCCAGTTTCACTCAGGGCATGTCAATTAAAGAAAACGTGCGACGGGAAATGGTCGGAGCACAGGACTAAAACCCAGCGGACGAAGAGACCGGAATAAGAGGATAGGGATACGTGCGGTGAAGAGTGGGTGGGATCACAGGCACAAAGGGGTGCGCTCTATGCGCAAGAAAAGGTAGAACACCATGGCATCGAGTGAATGGCTACATCAATCATTGCTGCGCTCAAGAAAGAGCAATAGGTCATGAAAATTCATTCACTCCAACAGTATGGCCTTATGCAGTCATCCGGTGATTTTCTGTCATCATCAGCGTCTTCTCATTTTTTTTGGGTCCTCGTGTGAGAAACGTTGCCGGAAGTCCGGCAATGAGATGATCAACTCCTATACTGACGACTTCATTGAACCCATTAAAAACACAAAAGAAAAGGGACTCGTCCCGCTGACAGCAGACTAGGATGCCGGGTTAGTCATACGGCAACAATAGATAGCACGGACTTCCTACCTTATTTACCTTGTGTATGAGGAAATACTTTTCCTCGAACCACGGATTTCCCAAGTTCTACATGCTTCGGTGACTACGTGAAACAGGCGAGGGACCTCGCTAGTCGAGGATCCGCACATCCACGAAATGCATGTCGGCCCGCTCCTGCCCGATATAGGCATGGCCGCCCGGCGGCGCGCCAGCCGGCGCGGTATCCGTGGTGTTGGTCGCCCGCAGCACGGCCACGAGTTTGCCGCTTTTGCCGCCCTCCTCGAGTCGGACCACGCCTACCCCTGGACAGCTGCCCTGTGCAGCATGGTTGGCGGTGATCGGGGCCGGCCCACGAAACGCGATGAACAGGTAGTCGCCGTTGGGGCTACGGGACATCAGGTCAGGCGCCGGGTCGTTCAGTGGCATCCCGGGGTCGTCCCCGACGCTGGCTTCGGCGCAGGGACCGATGCCCCGACCATTGCCATTGGCCGATGTCAGGTCGTAGGTCTCTTTCCTCTTGGACCGGCCCATCGTCTTGACCACCTCGACGTTATTGCGGATCCGGTCACCAGTGTGGACGAATCGCTCATCGACCGTGGCGACCACGCCGTGAGCATCGCGCCGGGTGGTGACACCCGGCAACTGGCCGGTCGGGTTGGGATCCATTCCACCGATGTTGCCGTTGGTCGCAGTGTTAGTGGCATCCTTGAACGCGACAACGGGGACAGGCGTATTTTCCGCGTTGTGCGAAGAGCCGCACGGGAAGCTCGCGTGTCGCAACGTGTAGACGGTAAACGTCGAGTGGGTAGCTCCTGCCGGCGAAGCCGCGACACCAGCATCAAGGTGGATGAGGCCGTTGGCCTGGGCGCCGGCGCAGCCCGCGCCGTTGATCACCTCGTTGCCGTATTCGCCGACAATCGCCATCGGGGTCGCGGCTGAATCAACGACCAGCAGGCCGCCGCCGGCTAGCGTCACGTAGATGAGGGAGTTGTCGTAGGCGGGAATGGGACAGAGAATCGCATTGTTTGGCCGGCCACCGGCCGATCCGTTCGAGCCCGTCGTGCAGTCGTTCTCCTTGCAGAACCCGTTTGGCGTCATGTCGCTAAAGTCCGGCAATCCGGCTTGGATGCTGCCGATCAGCGGGTTATTAATCGCGTTGTTGCCGAGATACACGCGCGGCGCCACCACGGTAGTCTGGCCCTTCCCGACGCCAAGAGCCGCATCCATGTTGTAGGTCAACCCGGTGATCTTGCCGTTGTTGTCACGGGTGACGTCGATCCGCTCGACGATTCTGCCATCGAGATTACACACGAGGATTGCAAGCCCGTCAAACCGCCAAAAGCTCATGTGGTTGGTGCGACCTGTGCCGGTTTGAGTCGCACGGAACAGAGCGATCCCCTCCTTGGTCTCACCATCCATGACTCCGATCATCCCCCCACCTGGCGCAAAGAAACTCAGCAGGGCGTATTTGCGCTGAGGATCGATGAACGACGAATGCAGGCGGCCAGTGAGTGGGCGTGTGCTCCCGGTCGGATTGTTGAACTCGTTATACTCAGCGAGGGCCGCGGGAAAAACGAGGTTCGTATCACATGGCGCACTGGTTCCGGCGCAGGGGATGGGTTGAGCTACTAAGCCACCCTTGATTTGCTTTTTCACGTCGACGCTATGCCAAATCCATACGAAGCTCCCGTTCAGGCCAAGCCCAGTCTCGCCAGCCACGGAGTTCGACTGGTCGCTCCCCCACAACTCGTAGCGGATCTTGTCACCGTGCCCATGGCCATGCCCGTGCTTATCACGGTCGCGCCCGCGAACGTCATGCCCATGGCCGTTTCCATTTCCTGACTTGGACTCAGCAAATGGAATCAGTAACAGTATAGAGGACAGGAAGGCTGTCGCAAAGAAAGCACTACGCCATTGCGAAATCATCATATTCGCCTCCTGGTAATAGAAAAAACCAATGCCTTTGGAAGGGAGGTGAAAGATACAAAAATTCAATTATTTAATCAAAAATGCGGTGCAAAATCACCTTAAGAACTTCTTTTCGCAATTAGAGACTAAAAAAAGGGGATCAGGGTTCCCTGACTTTGTAGAAGACGAGGTGGATGTGTTTCTTGAATCAGGCATTTTTGCCCATAAATGTTGGCACCGCCGTTGTGGAGCTGAGAACCACGATGTTTTCTTCTCCCAGCTCATTTAGTGAATGCAAGGGTAAACGACCTGGAACAGACGAATATCAGTCACGATCCCAAAATTTTTCCGTGCAATCCACCTCAATCATCATACTGATCAGATAGGAATTGCAGGGCAAAATCTTATTAGAATTTCCCACTGATCAATGGATCGGATGGAAATCCAATAAGTCTTTTGCCAATCATGGTTATCGTCTTAATCGAATGCTTCATCAGAAGAACCTTATAAAATGCAGGGGAAAGCCTCTGCCCCTTTGACCGTGAATAACCTAACAATAGGACCAAACCCTGCCGATGCTAACCGCTACAGGCCTGTTCCGCCAATAGAGATTGTAGCCATCAAATGTCTTTCGAGTAGCTATTCGTCACATGTACTTCCTTTTTCATATCTCTGGAACCTGCCCCTTCCTCGCCATTTTTTTTCTGATAGCCTGAAAACAAAGTTAAAAAATGGCGTGTGTTTCCCAGTAAGTAGGCTTCGTTCCCTCAGGCCATTAAAACTTCCCTGAAAGAATACCCTACATCCAGAGAAACCACATTCTTTTCGGTAGGAAAATCGAAAGTTCCATTTATAGAAACCCTTTCGCCCGCATTGTTCTCTGTGACAAATTGAAAGGTGCCTTTTATTGTGCTGGCTTCTGGAGATGATCGGTCAGGAGAGAAGTTATCCAAAGTAATTGTTCCCTCCGTATTGTTTTGGTACTCAATGGATTGTCCTTTTTCAACTGCTTCTACCTGTACATCAAAATTCTGACCTACCTTAAGAGGGTCCGGAGTCATCAGGTTATAGTGGCCAGGCTGAGCTCCATCAGGGATCCGAAAAATAATGAAGAATTCTCTTTCTTCTATAACATCTCGAGGTAGGTTGTTTACAAGCATATAGTACCCTGGACGATTTCCGGTTACAGTACGTTCCTTTGGCGGCAGGTAGGTCACAATTCCGTCTCCCAATATTTCGGCATGAACAGCGCCATCTACATTGGCAGTGAATCCGGCATGTTGGCTCTTAGGCTCGGGATTACTCTTTTCGCTGGATGACTCAGAACATCCCACGATGAAACCTGTCGTGAATATGAAACTTAATATGATAAACCTTTGAAAAGTTATCATCATGCCTTTTCCTCCCTTCAGGTTTTCCCTTTCCTGTGAAACTATGTGGGTCTACGTTTGATCATGATCGAGACATTGATGGATGGATTCATGGTTCACTGCCCTCGTTGCAGTGCAATCATAAATTCCTCCTGAAGTTCAGGCTCAGTTTGAATCGTGTGAAAAATAAGATTGTATTCTTCAACAGAAAACCCATGATTCGCGACAGCCTGGGTCAATTTTTGGTTTGCTTCTTCCTGCAACGCATCAGCTTGATCAGGCTCGGATTGTGAAATGCGCTGTGTATATGTGCTACTTATTTCCGAGACTTCTTTGTAAGCTCCGGCAAAAGGTTCGAGGTTTTTTCGAACCATTTCCTGTTGTGCAGATTCCGAGGAACCTTCCTGTGCAAAAACAGCCACCGGCGACAATAGGCAGGCGCTAGCCAAACAAGCAACCATACCAAATAAATGAAGACTTGATTGTTGTGATTTCATTTCCATACTCCTTCTTTGTTGGGTTATTTATTTATGGATAAAACAATTACGAACACGTGCTACCCTTATTTACAATAAAACCGCCCTCAAACATACGCTCTCTTTTCGGTCAATCCTTCTTACTTATTTTCTACGCCTAACCCAGCTCCGGTTAAGGCTCGAATAAGATCATGTCGAGTCAGGGAACCGATTACGCATCCGTCCCGGGTGATTGGAATTATCTGTAATTCATCTTCCTGAAATAGTGTGACGACCTCAGAAATTGGGGTCATTTCCGTTACTGTTGAAGTCCGGTCTTCTGTCATAATGTCTTCAACATTTACCTGGCTGATATCTGTCCCAACATGCAAGGCATTAAGGATTTCTGACTCTCCAATGAATCCCAGCAAATGACCATCCTCGTCGACCACAGGAGCCACTGCAGAATGATTGGATAAAATGTCCATCATGACAGAATCGCCCTTTGAATGAACCTGATACATCGACATATGCGTTGGCACGATATCTCTAACTGCTGCATACCCTGTTGCAGACATTCCCGCTATAGTCATCACGCCCTCCTTTCTCTGATTCATTCCTGTATGTTGGATCCACATTCATCCTTCTGACTCACTCTTATTTATTCTGAAGCAAAAGGTGGGCCCAAAACACATTCCTTTAGCCACAATTTAAATTTCCTTACTTTTCATCGTATTTCAAAAGAGTTGGAGAGACGAAATTCTATTCCAGTGAGTTTCATGAGGAAATAATGAAGTAAAAATTACAGAAACTCGAGTAATTCCTACCGATTTGAAAACTGAAATGGACATTATGCATGCATCATTGCACTTGGGGCGGTTCCTGTCCCATGGATCTATGCGATGGCAGACAATCGGTCCAATTCGTTCAGATTTAACATTGGGAATGCGGTCTAGGATGGTCACGTGCAGATTGCCATCATTCCCTCAAAATTTTTAAATCATATACCAATGGAGTTCACCACAGAATTTTCCTTCATTTACATGTCATCTAAATCTTTTCAAATTAGGAAAGGAACGTTGGGAAAGGACTACTACAATTGAATGATAACAGAGGAGGAAAAAATTTCTGGTTCTAATGAGTAGCTGCGGCAGGGATGCGATCTATGTCTCATCTAACAAAAAAAAATTCATCTTGTCTGTCCTGAATAAACTGTCTGTATGGAGAAACCGTATCCTGTCTCTTTGGTTATTCTTCGCGATTCTTCCTGACACGCATCAACCACCATCAACAATATTTCCCAAGCTTCGAAAACCCTTCCGCCTCCAGTTTTCACAAATTTATAACTTTAATCTTATTCGTGTAACCCTTACACGGCCTTTGGTAGTTTTTACATTTTCCTTTCTGATCCGACCTCACTTTTTCTTTGAACGATTTATTTTATTACAAAAAAATTACAAACAATCAACCTTTAGACCTACCCTCATTTAAAAAAATTGTCGGCATCAAGTTTGCTAACTAGACGAATACAACACTGACAAGTTTCCCCAGACTGTCTTTTCTTAAATTTTGTCATTTCCTAGAAAGGAGTTTCCCATGAGAATCGCCCAATTGGCTCCCTTGGCTGAAAGTGTTCCACCAAAACAATATGGAGGAACCGAACGGATTGTTTCATATTTAACGGAAGAACTTGTTCGTCAGGGACATGATGTCACTCTGTTCGCTTCTGGTGATTCTCAGACTAATGCACGGCTGGAACCAATGTGTCGGGAAGGTCTCAGAAAAACTAATGGGGTCTCCAATCCTCAGGCTCCTTTTACCTTGATGTTAGAAAAAACATTTTCCTCCGCCCACCAATTCGACCTCTTTCATTCTCATTTGGATTTCCTAGCTTTTCCCTTGGCCAGACGGTGTGGAACTCCAGTCCTCACCACACTTCATGGCCGCCTGGACCTTCCCGAACTGAAACCGGTTTTTGCTGAGTTTTTTGATTGTCCTCTTATTTCTATTTCCAATGCACAACGGAACCCTCTGGCCTGGGCAAACTGGCAACAAACCATCCACCATGGTTTACCCAAAAACCTGTATAGCTTTCATCCTCATTCAGGTTCTTACCTCGTTTTTGTCGGCCGATTAACTCCTGAGAAACGACCCGATCATGCTATTGAAATTGCCAAACGCGTGGGCATGCCTTTAAAAATAGCCGCGAAAGTCGATCCTGTTGACCAGGAATATTTTCGTACCGTCATTAAACCCCTTTTATCGGATCCCTTGGTGGAATTCGTGGGCGAAGTCACCGATGCCCAAAAAAATGACTTAATAGGCAATGCCTATGCTTTAGTCGCACCCTTCGATTGGCCAGAACCTTTTGGCTTGGTTTTTATTGAGGCATTGGCTTGCGGCACACCGGTTTTAGCATATCGTCGAGGTTCCGTTCCCGAAATAATCGATGACGGGTATACAGGGTTCATTTGTGACACCATGGAACACATGATCAAAGCCGTGCCCTGCATCTCCTCTCTTGACCGTCAACCTTGCCGACTGGCCTTTGAACAACGGTTTACCGTTGAACGAATGGTTCAAGACTACCTAAGTGCCTATGAAAATCTATTGGGCGCCCCGGAGGAGACATACCAACCTTCATTAAAGGGTTGTAAAACAATCGTAAATTTCTAGGCTTAGTTGCTTTCACGCATATATGGGGATTCAGTTTGTGAATACCAGGAAAATCATGGCTACCTCTAATAATTCAGACACCGTACCCAATAGATGGGATCTGTTTAGGAATCAAAACTTCCGCATGCTATGGGCTTCACAGGCGGTCTCACAAATTGGGGACGGGTTAACTAAAGTGGCTCTTTTATGGTTTGTTTACCAACTAACGGGATCAGCCTTGAAAATGACGATCATCGGTCTATTGCAAACGATCCCCCCGCTAGTCCTGAGCCCGGTCGTAGGTGTGTATTTAGATCGATTGCCTAAAAAACCCGTGATGGTGATCCTTGATGTCATTCGAGCTTTTTTAATTGCACTCATTCCTGTTCTGTATATTTTTGATGCCCTGACTCTGGAAGTGCTGTTTATTTTGGTGTTTTTCACAGCCATCTTTTCCACCGCGTTCGGGCCGGCTTTGGCTGCTTCTCTGCCCCTTATCGTCAAACCCTCTGAACTCATGTCCGCCAATTCCCTTCTTCAATCCACCACAAATATTGGCATACTCATCGGGCCGGCCATATGCGGAGTCTTGATTGCATGGCTTGGCACCCAGAATGTTCTCTATATAGATGCGGCAACCTTTCTGTTATCCGCCTTGTGCCTATTGCCGATCAAAGGTCATTTGTTGACAACCGCTCCCCGAATTCCGCATGCGACTTCGAAAGTTAGTCAGGACCTGGTTGTCGGAATGCGATTTGTGTTTAAAGAAAAACCCGTGCTTCGCGTTCTCCTCATTACAACGGTCTTTTATACCTTGGGAGCCAGCGCCTTTATTTATGTGCTTCCACTTTTCGTCAACGATCACATCGAAGCTGATCCTCTATGGTTGGGATGGCTGTGGTCTGCTATGGGAGCAGGAATGCTTGCGACCTCCTTTGGTTTGGGTTGCGTGCAGAAATTGGGACGGACGAGTCGAACCTTCCTCATGGCCGTTTCAATGGTCGTGGGCGGAAGTGCGCTGCAATTATTGGCTCATTCACACTCAATCGTATGGGGCTTTATCCTTGTGACCCTTATTGGGGCCAGTACGGCTGCCTTCACTCCCATTGCCTGGTCTATCATCCAAGAAACGACCCCCAACCATTTAATGGGTCGAGTGTTTACTTTAATCAATACTGCGAGCATGGCCATGGCCAGCGGGGGCATGGTGGCCTTTGGAGTGGTGGCTGATAACTTCGGTTCAATGGTTGGCATTTCGATGATTGGTTTTGTATTTTTGATCACAGGCATGGTCGTGATTTTTTCGAATCGTTCCTCCATTCAGGGAGAAAAGCATCTCCCATGGAAGGCAATGGAATTTCCTGACCATTCTGATATGAAAACGGCATGGAATCCCGTCAGAATTGGCTATTCCACTCCACCCATCGTTAGATCATGGAGAAGGAACCCTCAAGGGATTCTGAATATCTCCACCTATTCTTTTAGAAAAATCCTGGATGTCCGCCCAGAACCTGGCTCGCGCGGACCGCCGTACCCACAAAATGCACACCTCAGACGCTCCCCAAAAATGAGGGTTGAACTATGAAACGATTTCTTCAAAAACATGAAATTTTACAAAACAAAAATTTTTCATAAATTATTTATGAACTCGACTTTTACGCTATGTACCATTATATGGGC
>CABVRQ010000007.1:31355-41994 GCA_902500695.1 uncultured Nitrospira sp.
TTTTTCATAAATTATTTATGAACTCGACTTTTACGCTATGTACCATTATATGGGCCATTAACATAACTCATGCCTATTCTATGCCTGTGTCAATACAAGATGAGGCTCCAATTATTCAAGTCCAGGACCATCTAGCGAAACCTTCCACAAAAAATGAATCTCCAGTCGAAGAACAACGGAAAGCATCACCTAACATTATAGAATCCCAGAATTTGGAATTAAAACTGGTGTTTATGGGTGATCCCCGTCTCTTTCCTTACGATATCGATTGTCAGATCCAGGAGAAAACAGTCAAATTGACAGGTGCGGTACCCCTTGAAGAAGAAAAGGCCTTGGCTACAGTATTAACTACCCACCTGATAAAGGGAAAAGAGATTGTCAATCTCATCGAAGTTCGTCCCTCTTTAAGTGCAACCTTACAGGCCGGCATAGACACTAGTCTGACGGAACTGGTTAAACAGCGTTTTGCCAAAAGCCAAACCTTGCGAGAGGCCAACTTCGAAATTGTCACAATTCGAGGTGTGGTCTCTCTAAGTGGCCAAACAAGATTTCAGGTGATTGCCTTGGAGGCTGCACAAGCCGCCAGGGAAATTCCTGGTGTTATTGCTGTCCTTACTCAAAATATTCGTCTTGAGGCAGGGAATGAGTGAAGGAACTCATTTCGAAAGTTATGTCCAAGGTTTCTCCATCTTCCCATAGCCTTCCTCAATCTCTTGCTTTGGTTACCACTCCCCCGCTTTTATTTCAAAGGAATTTTGGAATTATTTGGTGGAGTCAGCTTATCTCTCAAATCGGAGATGGGGTAACCAAACTGGCTCTATTATGGTTTGTCTATGCGGTCACCGGTTCCGCTCTCCAAACAACGATCATTGGAATCTTGCAAACACTCCCTCCGATTGTATTTGGCCCCTTCATCGGGGTGTTCGTTGACCGTTTTCCCAAAAAAATCATTCTCATCGGTACGGATCTTATACGAGCACTGGTTATTGGAGTCATTCCCTGCCTGGTCTCACATGAAGCATTCACGGTTGAATTTTTATATGTATTGGTCCTTGGCAATGCCATAGCCACTTCCTTATTCGCTCCGGCCCTATTCGCCTCCATCCCGTTTATCGTGGAGAAATCCTCCTTAACCGCCGCAAATGCCCTCCTGCAAAGCACGATGAGTCTGGGAGTAATTTTCGGCCCATTGTTGAGCGGGTTAGGGATCGCCCTTTCAAGTTCCCAGGAGGTGCTCTGCATCAATGTCCTGACCTATATTGGATCGGCTGTGCTCTTGGTATTTGTTTCTATTCCCGAGGTGACTAACCCGGCTAAAACCTTCCAAATCTCCATCACCAGTTATGTGAAAGATTTACAAGAGGGTGTCCAATTTACCTTTTTCCGGCAGCCCGTTATTCTTCCCCTTATTCTTACAGCTGGGCTGTACAGTTTTGTTATGAGTGCCTTTCATACTTTATTGCCGGTCTTTGGCAGGAACATGTTGAAATTTGGGCCAGTGGAAGTCGGGTATATCACATCAGGGGTAGGAGTGGGCCTATTTCTGGCATCCCTTTTCCTTGCCAAAGCCAATCTCGGAGCACAGTGGCGACGCATTCGCCTATTGGCCATAACCAGTCTGATGGCCGCAGTCGCTTTATGGGCTTTTACCGGAACCATTGCGTTGCCCCTCAGCTTGTTAATCGTTATCGTTATTGGCATGGGAAGTGGCGTTTTGACCCCAATTGAGTGGGGAATTATCCAGGAAATCTCGCCGCCACATCTTATAGGACGTGTTCTGGCCTTATATGGAACGTTGGCCATGTTCGCAGCCATCGGGTGAATGACGACGTTTGGATGGATGATGGCACCGTTCGGTGAAACATGGACTCTCCTGGCTATGGGGGTGATCCTACTCATCACGTCCCAGGTCGCCCTCCAACTCTCACGTAGAGTCCGATCCTACTCAAATTTTAAATAGTATTGAGAGGAGCCCCCTCTAATTTTTCCTGATCAGGTCCTGACCCGATGGGTCTTTGCCTGGGACTCCTGTGTCCCAAGGATATCTTCTCTCCAATTCCTCAACGCCAACCAGCAATTGACTTAATAGGAAGGGTGGGTTCTCACGATGAAACAAGGAAAATGGAATTTCAAAAATTTCTATCGAAGAGAAGAAGAATAAAAAAGGGATTAGGCAGCTTTGGGTCCTCTACCAATCCTACCAAACATTGCGGACAGTCCTTTAATCGGAAATTTCCCACAAGAAGAGATCCTTGAGTTGCTCATAATTATTTCGGGAAAACTCCATGTTTGGCTCTATTTTTCAATCCTAAAAAAATCAAAATGTATGCCTGATAACCGTAAATTCCTCACGATTCATCGAACGCTTCTTTAACTCTTGACGATAAATCAGCGAGAGAACATGGTTTTTCCAAAATTGCATAAACCCCTGCCTGTTCAGCTTTCTTCCGAATTGGTGCACTGACATCTCCTGACACAAAAATTATGGGCATATATCTTTGAGTTTGCTTCAGCCAATCGATTAATTCTAACCCATCCATTCTGGGCATGCGATAATCAGTAATTACCAAATCGACATGCTTTTTTTTGATTTGTGCTTTGGCCTTCTCCCCATTTTCGGCTTCAACGCATAACAGTCCCAATCGTACCAATCGGTCACGTAAAAGTAATCGAAAGTCTATATCATCATCAACAATCATGACGATTTTTCCTGGTGATTCCTTCTGAGGCATTGCTTTTTTCCTTGTCGTCACGAAATTATATCGATTGCATGTGTTCGCAAGTAATTCCGTGGTCATCGTGAACCTCCTTTATTATTTCATTCTCCCAAATCATCTCTTCTACAAAAGCTTTACGTTCTGGCAAATAAAGTTTGTGTTTTGCACATAAAAAAATAGTTCCATTTAAAGAATATTCCTATATTCAATGGTTGCCCTCTAAATGGCTTCCAGTGCCGGGACCTCGACGCACATCCTCCAATTTTCACCGATATGGTTAAGGCTTCTTTCTCCCAATCAGGCGACGTTTTAATTTTTCATAAGTGGATATTTGCGAAAAATCCCGGACGCCTTAGTCAGAGTTCATCCCTGGTTCATCCTGAAGTTCTTCGATATTAATTGCGTATCCGGCCTCTCCAAATTGAGCGACAATGGAGCCTCCCTCATGAATGTCTCCTTCAAGAGTACCCCAATCATCAAGGTGCAAAATTTCAGTTTGCTCACCCTGTTTCACAACAAGAAATTTCCTTTCCATTTGTTCGACCTTTCCGGTAATCCGACGAGGAACAACGGAATTATTTAAATTCGTATTAATCGGCTCAATCTTCTGCACGGTTTGAAGGGACCCATCCTTGCCAACACTTGCCTTGACATGATCTCCTAAAAATATATCCCCTATTTTCTGTGTTTTGTCTCCAAGGTGGAGATCCCATACTCTCCCAAGCGGCGCCTTCACTTCATATCGCAGATCCTTCATTTCAGAAAAATCTTTTCCCACAAATTCACCCTGAATCCTTGTAACCTCTCCTTCAATGATGATTTGCCCTATGTCTCCTTCTCCTTGAATCCTCTCTTTCTTTTGACTACCCTCGGAAGCCATCCCCATATCCGTTGAAGGATTCAAAGCCAAAAATCCGACCATAACGATCAAGGACATGCCTATCGTAATTTGAAAATGATTAAAGTTTTGCCTTTTCATGGCTCTCTCTCCCTTCTTCCATCCAATCAACCCTTATCGCCTGAGAATCAGGGGATTTTCTCTCCGTGAGCTCCACCCGATTCCAAAGAACCCTCATTCATTCTTTAACACTTTCACTTCCTTGGCATGACCGTCTCTCTCTACCATGGCGATAATCATTACACCGGGCAGAGCACGACCACTGGTATCCGTATACTTATCCACTTGAATCTTCCACTCAGTCCCTTGGGAATCTTGCACAACACACCAGTCACCTTCTACCTCTTGGACAATCCCGCTTACTTTGCTCAATAGTCCTTCCTTATGCGCTTGTTCGGTCAAGTCATTGGTCATCCCTCGCATATCTGATGCCTGAACAAACGAAATGACACAATGAAAAACACTGTGATGGAATACGGAAGGAATTTCATGAGATCCTCCTAGGTTATAGGGGAATATTGAATTCCCTCCCAACCCTGCGAGGATATTCAGGAAAGAGAATCCTCATCCTACCTATTAGCTATACCGCAAACATCAGGCCAGAACAGTTTGATGGACTTTCTCAAAAAAGGCGTTGACAAATCACGTTTTTTTAGGTGGGGATATCAAGCGGACCAGAGAGGATCATGTAAGAATTCCTCGAACCGGTAAAAATTACAAAAAACCTTGTAAAATTTACAAAGCAATCAATAAAGGAAAGCATTGATGCAGCAGATGCGGTTTTAGAAGAATAGAAATTGGGGACAACCCAACACAGGGGGAGAAGCCTGGGAAGGAAGAATATCGAAAGCCCGGAGCTGATTATTCAGCTACCGAGAGCTTCCATCAGAGATTTAAGATGGGCAGGCCGAATGGGTTTTTCCAAGCATCCGGCCAAATTGAATTGTTGAGCTCGGGCTTGAACTCCTTTTTCTCCACTGACGACAATGATCTCTATGCTTGGGTTGAATGATCTGAAAATTCGGACCAAATCCCAACCATTAATTTCCACATTCAAAATTGGAGGAAGATTGATATCGATGACGGCCACTTCAAATTTTTTTTCTTTGATTTTTTTTATGGCCTGCAAACCATCCTGGGATGTATCGGCATGATATCCATACATACCAAGCATAGACTTCAGGCCCTCACGGCTATTCATATCATCCTCTACGATTAACACGTTCTTTTTAGTCATGTGCCACCATATTGAGAGGCCTCGCCGTCAATAACGGCAAGCGGGCTGATTGTCTTCCAATGTTCACTATCGTAATTCCTCCCTATCAATCATAAAAGTGTCAAGAAGATTCTCTGTTATGGTTTTGTGGAATTGTTAACAATTTCCTTAGTCAAGGTATTGGCTTTCTCGGATAAATTCATTGCCATTGACAGATCATTTTGAGAAAAAGCCTCTTGGGCTTTTTCCAGAAAACTATTGATTGAATTGTAGGTATCGTATTGCTCCTTGGATAGCTGTCTTTCATTTATGGTGCGCAACAAATTTTGCGTCTCATCTATTTTTGCCTTGTATTTCACAATCACCTCATCATTATCTTTATGAGGAATCTCGGGGACAAGGATTGCAGGTTTTTGCTCTTGCGAAGCCGGAACTTGTTGGTGAGGTTTATCGGATGGGATTTTATTTTCCCCGGGGATAGGCTCAGTAGGCGTAGGATCGTCCGCAGAAACCGGTTTATTAGGAGACGAATTGGAGGAAAGATGAATGAATGACGGACCGAAAACCTCTTTCATTGGTGTGATCTGATTGGGATACCAAAAGTCCATTCGCGGGGCAACACTGCCTAATGAGCATCCACTAAGGAACAAGCTCAATCCCCATATTAGAAATTGACTTCCACCCATGAAGACTCTCCGTTGAAGACATGACAACACAATTGTCACCTCAAATCTTTCTTGGCAATCGGATAATAAAGGTGGTGCCTTGCCCCATTTCCGTTTGAACATCGATAATTCCTTCATGTAATTGAATAAAGCGATAGACTAACGAAAGACCCAAACCGCTGCCATGATGTTTGGTAGTGTAATACAATTGAAAAATTTTTTCTTTTTTTTCAGGTGGAATACCAGGACCTTGATCGCTGATTGATATTCGAATTTCATTGTCCTGATGGGTCGATGTGGCAACTCGAATTTCTCCGCCTTGTTCTTCCATAGCTTGACAGGCATTTAAAATAATGTTGAGAAAAACTTGACTCAAGAGATCAGGGTCTGCGGCAATGGCTGGAAGATCTGACTCACAATCAAGGACGATGCGGATGCCCTTATTTCCCCATTCCGTTTCTAAAAGACTCAACTCCCTCTTGAGCAACTGATTGACATTCACGGACGAAATTTCCAGTTCTTGCGGGCGCATGAATTTCAAAAAACCAAGTACGACACGATCCAAACGATGGACTTCCCCTTCCAGGACCTCTAAACTTTTCTGGAAGTCTCCATTGAGGCTCTTTGTTTCCTCCTTTAAAATTTCGAGATGAATAACCATTGAGTTCAGAGGATTTTTGACTTCGTGGGCGAGCCCTGAAGTCAGTTGGCCCAAAGTCGTGAGCTGGGCAGCATATCGAACCAACGATTGCAGGGTTTTCATGGCTTCCATATCTCTACATAAAATCATGGCTCCGTGAATCTGTGAAAAGGGCCCCAAACAAACGACAGAGATATAAAATGACTTATCTTCCCCCTTTCTGGGCAAGGAGCAGGAGACAGCCTTAAAATCCTTTTTCTCTCTCAATGCCTGTTCTACCAATTGAATGAGGGGAGCAAAAGATTCTCCCAGCTCGTCCAGGCGACCGGGGAGAGGAGAAATCGGCATATCCACCATCGCTTCCATCGCTTGGTTCACAAAGAGGATCTGGCCTTCTGCATCAATAAGGATAATTCCATCCTCCAGATGTTCAATCACTCCTTGAAGGTGCGTTTCCTCACTCAATGTTTTGAGACGATCAGATTTCAGTTGTTGCCCTAACAACTGAAGCTGCGAGGCCAGTTCTCGAAATTCATCCGTCCGGCTTAAATCCGTTAATACATCAAAACGTCCTTGACGTAGTTGCTCCATTTGATCGGCCAGAGCATGGATGGGACGCAACGTCAACGTCGCCAGGCCCAACGTTAACAACCAGGCAATAGGCAAGGCCACCAAAGCAAACACAACACTGGTTTTCAAAGAGGACGTCATTCTTTCACGAAGCAGACTGGTATGGATACCCACAATGACTTCGCCGATGGGGACATTTTCCCAGGTCATTGGTAACGTGCTGTCAAAAATTGATCCCTCTTGGTACAGCACAGTAAAACGGTCAATGGGTCCCAGTGAAAGAAGGTCTTCGAGTTTAGGCCTGGTTGGATGTGGGCGCTCAGTTTTAGCACCTTCGGAATGCAAAAGGGTTTTTCCTTGAGGATCAACAATGAGGGCATAGAGGAGATGAGGCGAGTATCCCACGCTGGCTTCAAGAAATTTCTTGAGCTCCTGATTTGTGGCCAGCAGAACAACAGGATGGGTGTCGGGTGACGGAGCATTCAGCACCACCCGCTTACCGTACTCAAAAATTTGTCGTTTAATGAGAGAAACCTGGTCCAAGGTTTCCTGGATAATGACATTGCTTAACTGAGAAAGATTAAGGAATGTACTGCCAACCACCACCACCAGTGTAAGGACTGTAACCCCTAACGCTTCCTTTCCCTTAACGTTCAATCGCATCATGTAACCCGTACCGATGAAGTTTATTATGAAGCGTTTTTAGACTAATCCCAAGAATCTCCGCTGCCCGTGTCTTATTATTTTGATTATGCTTAAGCGTCTGAACGATGAGTTGGCGTTCCGCATCTTCGATCGTCGATCCCATGGGCAGTCGCACCGAATCCCCCTTCTCTTCAGGATTTTCACCGTCCGGTGCTTTGGCAAATTCAGGGAGATGTTCGATCGTAATCACATCTGCGGTACAGGTCATCACGGCCCGTTCAACGGCATTTCTCAGTTCACGGACGTTTCCGGGCCAGGCATGCGTCATTAAACGCTCCAACGCTTCATCATTAATTGATTGTACGGTTCTCGTATAATTGGCATTAAATTCTTCAATTAAAGCTTTCACCAATAAAGGGATATCATCTGCTCTGTCTCGCAGTGGCGGGAGATGGATGATACACACATTCAAACGATAGTACAGATCTTCACGCAATGATCCATCCTGGATGGCCTTCAATGGATCCTTATTTGTGGCCGCCACGACACGGACGTCGACCTGGATAGGAATCGTTCCGCCAATCCGTTTAACTGAGGAATCTTGAAGAATTCTCAGAAATTTGGCTTGAATGGTCGGACTCATTTCGGCCACTTCATCCAGAAAAAGGGTACCTCCATGTGCCAACTCGAAACACCCAGGCTTTCTATCCAAGGCACCCGTAAAGGCACCCTTTTCATGCCCAAATATTTCACTCTCCAAAAGGGTTTCTGGGATGGCTGAACAATTCACCGGTATAAACGGGCCCTTGTTTCTTTGAGACAAATCATGGAGACTCTGTGCAACCAATTCTTTTCCTGTGCCACTTTCACCGAGAATGAGGACCCTTGCCGGCGTCGGGGCGGCCAACTCTATGAGACTATAGATTTCCTGCATGGGTTTACTCTTGCCCACCAATTTTCCAAGTCCCCACAACCCTTTGAGTCGTTTCCTCAACAAAATCATTTCTCTATGGGTCTCTCCTTTTTCCAACGCTTTTTCCACCATAATGCGGAGCCTTGGCACATCCAGAGGTTTGGTCAAATAATCGTAGGCACCCTGCTTGATAGAAGAAACGGCCGTCTCAATGGTCCCGTGACCGGTCAGGACGATGACTGGACTAAATATTAATTCTTTTTGAAGAAACTGAATGAGCT
The DNA here is from genome assembly GCA_902500695.1 of uncultured Nitrospira sp. GTDB lineage: Bacteria > Nitrospirota > Nitrospiria > Nitrospirales > UBA8639 > Nitrospira_E. Next base: position 39,901 of record CABVRQ010000007.1, read on the forward strand.
CGAGCCCATTGAATCCAGGCATCACCAAATCCGTAATGACCACATCAGGATGAAAGTGGGGGATTTTAGTCAGAGCTTCTTTCCCATCCGCAGCTTGTCCCACCTCATAGCCCCATTTTGCCAAAAGGATAGCCAACCCTTCACGAGAAGCCTCTTCGTCATCGACAATTAAAATTTTATTCGCCATTATTTGTCCCGCATTGAAATGCGCTATTCACGATCCTTGATCATTCAGACCATAAAGGCCTGATCTTTCTAAGCAGACAATGTGTATAGATTTTTTTAAAGTATACCCTTTGGCAGGAGAATCTTCACCAACAAAAATGGACGCTACCAGAAATCGTCTCTACTATGAAGCGTTTGAAAGTCTTGCGGTGCCTAAGAACCGAAATTCCCTAACATTCATTCGTGAAGCTTTCTTCAAACATTCTCGACCCTCTTATAGACAGTCAGATTCGATTAAAGGGGGTTCTTCGATAATTTATGTTGCGTGAGTAAAAGGTGGAGTTGCCCTCAAAAATAGCCATTTTGATTGTATGAGCGGGGAAGCTCACATTTTGATATACATCCTTGATATTGGCTGGCTAGATTTCTGGCATTCAGCCGGAAGAGCAAGAATGGAGATAACAAATTTCGCTTATTATCCTCGCGGACGGACAAGGGAATTCTGTTTTCATAGGGGTTTTTATTTCCACCAACAAAATTCCCTCAACCTTCTTATTTTTTGGCCTGAGGCTTTGAAAGTGTCCCTCCAGATGAATAAAATGAATGATACAATAATTTTTCGCTAGTCAATGGAAAGGCCATGAATGACAAAATAGTCCGGATAGGAGATGCGCATTATATTCTGGCGACTTCTGCGCTTGCCGATACCCGAACGCATGTCTTAAAGGATGGGGAGACCTTTGGCATTTTTAATCCATACGGTGACATTCAACACGTGGGACTGGGTGAGCAGGGCCTTTACCATGAAGGAACCCGGTTTCTTTCAGGATTGGAATTCCATATTGAAGAAACCCACCCCTTTCTCCTGAGTTCCGCGATCAAGGGAGACAATGCCTTACTCACAGTGGACCTGACCAACCCTGATCTGGATAAAAATGGTCTACCATTTCTTCCTAGAGGCACTCTTCATATTTCTCGGACAAAGTTTCTCTATCAAGCTCGGTGCTTAGAGGAACTCCGGTTCACCAACTATTCCTTACATGCTTTCCCCTTCAAGTTTTCCATCCACTATCAGGCAGATTTCGCTGACCTCTTCGAAGTAAGAGGGGAACAACGGTCTCAACGGGGGATCATGACCACCACACCCCTGGAAGACCACACTATTATGTGGGAATATCAGGGGTTAGACCATGTAAAACGGATGACCCATCTGACGACCGACCTGGTTCCCCAACAAACCACGACGAGTTCAATGACATTTGAATTATCGTTGAAACCTCAAGAGGAAAAAATCTGTCACCTCTCTATTGCCTGTTCAATAGAAGGTAAGACAGTAAAACCTATCATTTTTATCACGGCCCAATCCCATGCGGCTCATAACTTACAAACAACTAAATCTCAGTTTTGCACAATTCATACCGGCAATGAACAATTCAACGACTGGCTTAATCGATCACTTGATGACACTTGCATGATGACGACCAACCTTCCTGAAGGGCCTTATCCCTATGCAGGCGTTCCATGGTACAGCACGGCTTTCGGGAGGGACGGAATTATTACCGCCTTGGAATGTTTATGGATTAATCCAGGTCTTGCACGCGGGGTTTTGAGTTATCTGGCTTCAACACAAGCCACACAGATGATTCCTGATCAAGATGCGGAACCTGGGAAAATTTTACATGAAACCCGTAAGGGTGAAATGGCTGCGCTTAAAGAAATTCCATTTGGGGAGTATTACGGGAGCGTTGATTCGACACCATTATTTATCCTCCTGGCTGGTGCCTATTACGACCGAACGGGAGATAAGGACTTTATCGCCTCGCTCTGGCCTCATCTGGAACTGGCGCTGGTTTGGATCGATAAATATGGAGATCAAGACGAGGACGGATTAGTGGAGTATTTTCGGCAAACTCCCAGCGGCTTTCCTCA
>CABVRQ010000007.1:42004-43426 GCA_902500695.1 uncultured Nitrospira sp.
ATTCGGTGTTCCATGCAGACGGCACCATCGCCGAGGGACCGATCGCTCTCTGTGAAGTTCAAGGATATGTGTATGCGGCAAAACGGTCTGCGTCTCATTTAGCGAGACTTCTTGAATTCCCCGAGCGAGCAGAATCTCTTTTCCTTGAAGCCCAAAGACTCCGACAACAATTCAATCGTCGGTTTTGGTCAGACGAATTGGGCACGTACATCGTAGCCCTTGACGGGAAAAAGCAGCCCTGTGCAATTAGATCTACCAACGCCGGGCAGACGCTCTTTACTGAAATTGCCACACAGGATCGGGCCGAACGTATCGCAAAGGGATTACTAGAGGAGGATTTTTTTTCTGGTTGGGGAATCCGGACAATCCCGACAAATGAAATACGATACAACCCCATGGCCTACCATAACGGTTCGATCTGGCCCCACGACAACGCTCTCATTGCCCTGGGGATGAGTCGCTATGGATTGACGCAAGGTGTCGAACGGCTATTAGGAGGACTCTTTGATTTGAGCATTCATGTCGACCTCCATCGACTCCCTGAGCTGATTTGCGGTTTTCCTCGAAAACCTGGAGAGGGTCCAATACTCTACCCGGTCGCCTGTGCCCCTCAAGCATGGGCGGCAGGTGCGGTATTTTTGCTGTTACAAGCCTGCCTGGGCATTTCCTTTCACGGTGCCGGACGAGAAATCCGATTCACCCATCCCTCACTTCCCGAGTTTTTACCGGCTATCCAAATTAAAAATCTTGGTATAGGGAATCTTACGGCAGACCTGGAATTAACACGAACAGAATCAGATGTCATGATCAATGTGACTCGAAAAGATGAGCTACTCAACATTGTGGCAATCAAATGACGAATCTGCTGATTACCACTCCCTTCGGAAATCCAGTTTATGCAGGAACCCCTTACACGGGAAGGATCACCAGGATTTGGACAATAGGAAACTTCCTCACTCGGGACCTATGGTTTGTGGACTGACATAAAATGCAATTGGAACCCTTGAAGTTGCCCGTTTATGTTCTGACTCTCTTAAAGTTAGAGAAAGTTAATCCAACACTTACCTATTCTTTTCCACATTTGATCTTTAGGGATTCGATATCGTCGGACATGTTCAATTCCGCTAAGTCACTGACACGTTGATTGGCCACAAAAACGACTTCGGTTCCCGAAAAGTCACGATCTTTATAGGCATACACCGTGGCATTGGGTCCCACAGTCAAACTTTCGATTTCGTCATTCCATTTCAAGCCGGCCACGTCTTCTAAAGTCGCTGACTGAAAGGGCCCCTGCACCCTGACGTGGGGATCGTCCATGTCAAATCCGGTATCTTCGAACAGTTCCGCCCAACAATTCTTATCAACCACCTGAACATCCATGTCACTCGCGCCTCCTCCCATGTTCTCTTGCGCATAAGCCAG
>CABVRQ010000007.1:43526-69147 GCA_902500695.1 uncultured Nitrospira sp.
CTGGAACATGTCTAACTCCGTTTAAATTCCTGGGAATTGCTTGCCACACGCAGAAACATCGGTATCCAGAAAATTCCGGGATTCTTAAGGCGGAAATGTTGGTCAATTTTTGGTTATTGGCCTTCACTTGATTTTCGAACCCATTTAGAAATGGTAACAGGCCAGGAGATTGGCTCCCCCCACCTATACAAGCCTCGAATGAATTGACGCGCGGAAAATTTAAAAATCCGGTAGGAAGTGGCCTGTAGGCCTCCCCTCTCTATAGAACGGTACGCATCGACCTGGGCTACTGCTCTTCGATCAGTAACCGATCCCATCAGGTCTGGATGAAAGACCTTGTACCGTAAGGCAGAAACACCTGGACGAGGGGGCCACCACAGGATTACCCGAGTCCGTGATGAAACTCAATTATTCATGAATGACAGGCTGATTTCACTCATGCCAGGAACTGATGAGATCACTTTTCCCTTCCCCGATATAAAAAAAACATATGGCAAAACAAGAGACGATACACGCAGACATTTGAGATGAGCACTGAGACAGCATTTTGGTATAGAATCCTTAAAAACAACCTGGCATCTTGCAACACTGATTTCCTCTCCCGCCAGATCAGTGGGATGGCGGGTGAGAGAATTTTTTTTGAATAAAAATGACATAGAAAAGGATCCCAGATTGGACGCTACTCAAATTAATCCACAAACCACCCGATCTCTCTTACATCGGGTCGCACCGGGTCTCCACACCTTCATCCACTATAATTACAACTGGCTCGGCCGCGACCTGTCCGCCGGCCTTTCGGTTGCGGCCATTGCACTGCCTGTGGGTATTGCCTACTCAGCAATCGCAGCGGTACCACCGGTCGTGGGAATCTACTCATCCATTTTCCCGTTGTTTGCCTATGCCCTTTTTGGCTCTTCACGGCAATTGATGACCGGTCCGGACGCCGCCACTTGCATCATCGTCGCAGCGGGCCTTACCCCTCTGGCAAACGGTGACCCTGAGCGCTACCTGGCACTACTGGTCGTATTGACCATCATGACCGGTCTTCTCTACATCGGGGCAGGGTTCTTACGGTTGGGGTTTATCGCCAATTTTCTATCAAACCCGATTTTGACAGGCTATTTGAATGGCGTCGCTCTGATCATTTTGGCGGGTCAGCTGAAAACCTTTCTCGGGTATTCTTCAAAGGAAGGAGAGTTTTATCTCCAACTGACAGAGCTGATCTATAAAATGAAGGAGTTCCATTACCCGACGGTAATCCTGGGTGTGGGATTGCTGATCGTCCTGATCGTGATGAAACGGCGGTTGCCGAAAATTCCCGGTGCCATGGTGGTCGTGATACTCGGAATCGTGGCGGTCATCGCTCTCGACCTTAAGCAGGTTGGGGTCGCCGTCCTGGGAGAAGTTCCGGCCGGATTGCCGGCGTTTCATTTCACCACTCTCAATCTTGAAGTCTTCCGGCACATTTTCGGCGACGCTGCCGGGCTCGTCTTGATCAGCTTCACCAGCGGGATACTCACCGCAAAAAGCTTTGCCCGGCGGAATCAATATGAGATCGATTCGAATCAGGAACTGTTTGCCTTCGGAGCCTGTAATCTTGCTTCCGGACTGGGCCAAGGATTCCCCGTGACAGGGGCAGACTCCAGAACCGCAGTGAATGACGCCATGGGGGGCAAGACTCAGATGGTCGGCATGATAGCCGGTCTCACCATGCTGCTGGTTCTGTTCTTCGGCACCGCGCCCCTGGCAGAAGTTCCGAGCACCGCACTGGCAGCCGTGATCATGGTATCGGCCGTCGGACTCTTGGACACTTCCTCATTGCGGGATCTATTTCGGACCAGCCGGCGAGAGTTTTTCCTGTCGATTATCACCACCGTGGGCGTGCTCGTCCTCGGCGCCTTGCCGGGGGTGATCCTTTCAGTGGCCCTCTCGCTCTTATGGTTGCTCACTGTAGCGGCTCGTCCCCACAGCGCAATCCTGGGACGGGTTCAAGGGGTGAAAGGATTTCACGATATCCTGGACTATCCAAATGCCAGGACCATAGACGGTCTGCTTTTGTTCCGCTTTCAAGGAAATCTGGTGTTCTTCAATGTGGACTACTTCAGAGAATGTCTGTTTGAGGCGATCGCTGCCTCCAAAACCCCAATTGAATGGGTCGTGCTTGATGCCAGTCCGATCAACGTTATTGATGCCACGGCTGTGCAAAAGCTGGATGAGATCCGTAACGAATTGGCCCCAAGAGGCATCGTACTGGTGGAGGCCCAGGCTAGGGAAAATCTCCGGCGCTTCTTCGAACCCGAGTGGGTACGAAAGCGAAAGGAGCTTTGGGGTTCAAACATTTACCCCACTCTCAAGAGCGCGATCCATGCCTTCCACCAGTATAAGAACGCGAAGACCGGCTTACCACCACCGGATTGAGCGATGCTCGGCGTAAACCCATTGGCCCCGGACTCCACATAATCAGTTAACTATGGTTTTTCGACGTGTTCGAAATCGGAAAGAGAATGTACGGCCGGGCATGATACTCATGAAACAAACAATATCCTACTTGCAGCGCGTGGAAGGTATGTGGCAATCCATAGTCCCGAAAAAATTTTTATTGATGAGCTTGGCATGTTTAACAGCCTTTGCTCTCAATGCCGACCCCCTCCTGGCCAACCCGTCACAGCCGGTCGTGTATGTGGCTCCCATCGAGGGAGTCATCGATCTGGGACTCGCGCCATTTGTGCAACGGGTATTAGACGAAGCCACGGCCGCCGGAGCCAAAGCCGTCATATTAGAGATTAATACCTTTGGCGGTCGGGTCGACGCCGCAGTGCTGATTCGGGATGCTCTCCTGGAATCCAAAATTCCCACCGTCGCGTTCATCAACAAACGAGCCATCTCCGCCGGCGCGCTCATTAGCCTGGCCTCGGGAAAAATCGTAATGGCAGAAGGCAGTACGATCGGTGCCGCCACGCCGGTGCAGATCGGTCTTCCCGGCACCCCGGCCCAACCGGTCGAAGAAAAGACCGTGTCCTACATGCGGAAGGAATTTCGGGCTACCGCTGAGCAACGGAACCGCCCCCCGCTCATTGCCGAAGCGATGGTGGATGCGGATGTTGAAATTCCCGACCTCATTGAAAAAAGTAAATTACTGACGCTCACCACCAAAGAAGCGTTACAGGTCAACATCGCGGACTTTCAAGCCAATTCGCTGGAGGCTGTGCTACAGTCACTGAACCTCGCTGATGCCGAGATTGTATACGCGTCGGAAACGTGGGCGGAGTCACTGGTGCGGTTCCTCACCCATCCCGTGGTCAGCTCATTGTTGATGACGGTCGGCATTCTCGGAATTATGTTGGAAATGCGGGTACCCGGATTCGGGGTACCTGGCGCCATCGGGCTTATGTGCCTTTCCCTGTTTTTTTGGGGGCATGGGCTTGTTCAATTAGCCGGATTGGAAGAATTTCTACTAGTCGGACTTGGGCTGATTTTGGTTGGACTGGAAATTTTTGTCATTCCCGGTTTTGGCATGGCAGGAATTTTAGGAATTTTGGCACTTATGGGAGGACTTGGACTGAGCCTTATCGGGACCGGAGCCTCCTGGGATTCCATGCTGTCCGCGCTTGGGCAAGTGGCCCTCTCAATCCTGGTGGCCATCATCGCCACCCTCATTTTGCTCCGTTATTTTCCACGCCTTCCATTCGGGAAACGCCTGATCCTGGAAACCAATCTTCAGGCTCAAGAGGGTTACGAATCGAGCCCGGCAGAAGATCATCGTTGGTTGGGAAAACAGGGATTAGCAGTTTCAGATCTTCACCCTTCCGGGATTGCCCGCTTTGATGGAGAACGAGTGGATGTGGTATCCGATGGAACCTTTATCGATGCCGGTCAACCGCTGAAAGTCGTACGAATCGATGGTAATCGGGTCGTTGTTCAACTCGCGCTACCCCCATCAGAACAGGACACCGTCTAATCGAACGAGAACTCCTCGCATTCATTCAGTTACCTTGGACTCAGGGCTATATTTGCCCTAGATTCTTTTGGCTCCTCCTACTTCTCCTTTCGTATCGCGCCGGTACGGTTTCAAGTTTTTCATTTACGTCTTCTTGTTCAGCCTACCTTTCCATTCCCCAAAAAAGCCGTCACGATTCTCCTTTTCCATCTCTCCCCTGAAATACTTCCCGGAATATGATCTCTGCAGCAACAGCATGGCCCTTTTTGTTCCAATGATCATCGTCTCTTAGATATAAGAGTTCCTTATCTTTATAGGGCGTGAGAAAGGGAAGCAGATTGAGAGTCCTGAATCCCTTTTGATCAGACAACGTTGCGACGTAATCGATAAAATGAGGCTTGTCGGATATTGATGGCAAATTGTCATACAACGGTCCATGAAGTCTTACAGCGGTCGGAGCAATGACCACAATGACCTTGAAAGAAAATTCCTTTCCCAGTTGTACCATTTCCTCAAACACTTGATCCAAACGTGGTCTATTGGGGTGATGTAAAACATAGGAGAGTGGTTTTCCTGCCCTATCTATGTATTGGGGAATAAACAGACGCGGTCCAAGAACAGTAGACTGGTAGAGAGGAAACCACGATTGTATACCGTCAATGAGGTTTGGGTTAAACCGATTTTCTTGTAAACGTGGAAGCCGAAAAACAATGCCTTCATCTCGTATTTTCGTGATCATCGCCTGCTCTTTGATGAGAAAGGGAATTTCGTGCAGACTTTGAAGGACGGTTCCCTCCATCAATTGTTCCATATGACTGGGACTATTAGGCTTAGGCAGACGATGTTCTCCATAAGTATCTTCAAGATCGTTTCCCTCGTAAATCATCCAAAGCAGTGTCTGGATTTTCAGAGAGTTTCCCGACCTTCTTAACATGTATTTCAGTAGTTCGAGTTCCTGCTTTGGCGAGGAATCATGTATTCCCAGATTGTAAATCGGGCGATGGATGGCATGCTCGAGAATTCCAACCCAGGAGTGTGCGGCATCAACCGCCCATCCGAAGGTGAAGGAATCCCCAAGTGCAAAAATGTCAGCTTGATCCAATTCTATAGTGTTGCGAAATCCGTGCTGATCGATAGTACAAGAGAATTGTTGGAGTTCGAACACAGATTTGGCAAGAGTCGGTGATTGCATCAACTCGGGACTATACAATACGCCATAATGCATCCCACTGACCGAAAAATTGGCTTTGTGTAAGCGGAAATTGCGGTCCGTGGGATAGTAGAGGGGAGGATACAACTCCTTCCAGGTAACCCCAGAATCAAATGGTCTCGAGTCCTCCAGACGAGGTTTACCAAAAGTCTGTGGCTTGAGATGAATAGAATATGTGATGTCCACGATGAAGAGACTACCTAGTGAAACACACACCCCTAGTGCGAGGTTGACAAGGTGCTGTGAGGAGACCAGGCCACGAACCATAACTGTTCTAATGACAATGAAGAACACGCCAACAGCGAAAGGAAGGGAAAGAGCTATCAAGCCCAGCCCTATGACCCTTCCGCCGATAGACCGGCCTAAAAACAGGACCAGCACAACATATAGCCACAACAACCCAAGACTGGAAATCGCGAACACCATCGCATAGCTTTCCCTTTTATTCATAATTTTCCTATCAGCAATAAGACCTTTTCATCATGGTCAAAAATGTTGGAAATCCGGGACCAAGGCGGAGATATTCCCATATTCATTCCACCGGAAGCCTCTGGCTTTTCATAATGATGGAAACGGCATACGAATCTAGGAGAGCTTGAGGGAGAAGGGCTAAAATAATGAAGAAAAAAGCTCGCTCATTGCTGTTATACTTTATGCTGGTTCTCTGTCAAGGCAGCATTGAGGTCACATCCATGAAGTTTTGGGAAATTTACCAATCGAAAATCACTTCGCTACACGTTTATGATATTTCCTTCCTTGACGACTTTTCACCATCAGAAAAGGAACCCGCATAATGGAAATTGAAACCCAGGCATTCGGTTCCCTTGGACTCCTCGTCATGGTCCTGGCGCTCTTGTTTGGCCTTCTCTATGTCATTCCCATTCCCCTTTGGATTGCGGCATGGGCTTCCAACGCCTACGTTGGGCTCTTTACACTTATTGGCATGCGGTTGCGCCGGGTCCCTCCGGTCACCGTGATCAACGCCAGAATCAGCGGGGTGAAGGCCGGACTTGATATTCCCGTGAACGATTTGGAAGCCCACTTTCTGGCCGGGGGGAATGTGGTCAAAGTCGTCAATGCCATGATCTCAGCCGACAAGGCCAATATCCCCATGACCTTTAAACGCGCTGCCGCCATCGACCTGGCCGGTCGTGATGTGCTGGAGGCCGTCAAAATGTCGGTCATTCCTAAAGTCATCGAGACCCCCCGTATCACGGCTGTCGCCAAAGATGGCATCCAGCTGATTGCCGTCTCACGGGTGACCGTTCGCGCCAATATCGACCGGTTGGTCGGCGGAGCTGGTGAGGAGACCGTCATTGCCCGCGTGGGAGAAGGCATGGTCAGCACGATAGGATCTTCCGCCTCTCACAAGGATGTTCTGGAAAACCCGGATTACATTTCAAAAAATATCTTAGGGAAAGGACTCGATGCCGGCACAGCCTTCGAAATCTTGTCCATTGACATTGCGGATGTAGATGTCGGTGAAAATATTGGCGCGAAACTGCAAATCGATCAGGCCAATGCGGACAAACAAATTGCCCAGGCCAAAGCGGAAGAACGGCGAGCGATGGCGGTCGCCTTGGAACAGGAAATGCGAGCCCGTGTCGTCGAAGCCGAGGCAGAAGTTCCCAGAGCCATGGCCGAAGCATTTCGTCAGGGAAATTTAGGCATTATGGATTATTATCGAATGAAAAATGTGCAAGCCGATACGGCCATGCGGGACGCCATTGCCGGCACGGAGGAAGAATCTTCCGGCCAAACGAAAAAGTGAGGGGGGTAATGAGCATGGAATCATTGGTGTTTTTTGTTATCCTGCTTTTTTTATCCGGGCTCGCCATGGCCATTCGATGGCTGAATGAGCGAATACGGCGAGACATCGCATTCAGGGATCTTAAAGATCTTTTTGGTCCATCCAATGATGCCCATGACAAGCGTGATCTTCAGGCGCCTGACGCTACGGGAACGTCCTCGTCAAGGCCCAAACAACCCATACAGGAATTCAGACCAACAACCTCCCCAAAACGCCGAACCGCTAGTCAACTTCGTGTGCGCAATCGGGCAGACCTTCGCCAGGGGATTGCGATCATGACCGTTCTTGGCCCCTGCCGGGCCCTGCAACACCCCGAGGATTAGAACAGGGGAATGCTGTGGTATGCCCTGGCTCAAGCCTAATGGGCTGCCATCGGCGTTCTTACCCATCGGTCCACATGCCACCAACCTGTCTATCGAACTAGAGTATTGGAAAGTTCAACTATGACTCTTGAATGGTCACTCGCCCCTATTGAGGCAAAGGGGCGGGTGAGGGAAATCCTCAAGAGAAAGTTACCATATGATATCCGGCCACAAGGAACCGCGTTCCCTTTGAATCCAGCCAGCCGGCCAATACGGGGTGGGACATTTTCATTCAGATTGTGGTAGAAATTCCATTCACCCATCATAGGAACAGTTCATAGGTGGGTTGAGCACATAGGGCAAGGCAATGGAGGGCCTTTGAGGATTATGTAAGCCTCAAAGGCCCTTTTTTTGTTCAACTTCATCAAAGGAGGGATTCCACATTTTTATCCGTGCGTCACCCGCGTTTGAACCGGATCTGGTTTCCACACCACATCCACTAGCCGGTGCGAGAGCTGAAAGGCCAAGAAAAACAACCTTCAATCACGGTTAGCTGAGTCAAAATGCTTAAGGAATAATCTCGGCATGGCCCTTACACTTACACATATGGAGGACTCAATGAGGAACCTTTTACAACACAAGATGGTTTTTGGAATAGCGGTGTTACTTGGAGGTCTGGCGGGAGGTTTTCTAACCTGGGAGATATCTGAGGCGCAGAAGCTCCCATTTTTCGATCGAAATGTGGTCCTGTTGGACTGCGTCGAGAGTGCCACAAATACGTTTGTCGTTGACAATATGTCCTCGACCGTCGATGTAGAAATCACGAGAGGACTTGATTGTGCAGCAGCCGTGCAAAAGTTATTGGTCAAGGGTTATGTCTTGGGGCCAGGAGCGGGAGGCGTGACCTCGGGTGAGGCAACCTCACTGGATCATTTCTTGATGCTATTTCTCTTGAACCCCAATGATTTGCTTGAGCGAAGGATCGACACTTCCACGTTAAACCCCTCACGAGACTGTATTGGTAAACACAACTCACAGCCATGCTCCACGAATCTTGAAAGGCGCGACACACTAAGTCCGACCGTGAATAGACAGCAGCCCTTAAGCCCGATATTACAAAGTCCTCGAAGCCCGATATTACAAAAACGTACTCCATAAGCCGCCCCAGTCAGATAAACACCCGAAGCCCGACGACCTCACAAGAGGTCGGGCTTTGGAGTGGTCCAGCCATCTGAGGGTTGGCCAGGACTCGAATACAATTCGTTGTCTTTCTTGATCAAGCCTCGTCAGGAGAAGGCAGCTTTATCGACTGCTCCTGGGACGCTGGGAAGGGGATTGACTGTGGTTGCCTGTGGCCCCTTCTCCCCATCTTCAATATTAAACAAGACCTCCACCCCATCCTCCAGTTCCTCGTACTTCATTCCGTGCACAGCATTTTTGTGAAAATAGACCTCTCCTCCTCCTTCCTGGAGCAGAAAACCATACCCTTCCTGGGGAAACAATTTAGAAATCACTCCGCGTAATGGAATAGAGGGGACCCGAATTTCTTTGGAGGCCCGTTTGTCTCGAAATTTCTTCACTTCAATCTCCATGGCAAAGAACGCCGCACGAATAGCCTCCTCAAACGTCTTTTCCTCTTTTCTGGCGGTCAGGGTATGACGACCGGGCATCGTGACGACCACCAGGGCTTCTGCCACATTTTCGGATTTTTTGTGATGAGCATTTTTTGTGAGTGTCACCCGCCCGTGGATCAAGTCCTCATGGCCGGCCTGCAAATCGGCCATCCGAGTTTCAATCTCCGTTTTCCACCGTGGGGTCATCGTCACATTTCGACTGTCAATCTGAAGATCCATAGTGTTTTCTTCCCTCTCAATTTGAGTAATAGAAACAACAGACACACATCATCACAACGTACACGTTAAGTATACTCATTGAAGTGCCAGAGGAAAACATGGAAAAATTCCCCTAGCACATGGCCACTCGACGAAGTACGGTCATTGCCCCACACGTTTTCAATCGATCAAGATGCGACTGGTCTCACACCGACAACTCTCCGACAAATCCCAAGGCATTCACGGAAGTCCCTTCAAAGCACTCTCTGGAGCGTGGAACCAATAACATCCACTGTCGTGTCACCGGTAAATTGTAAGGACCGGTCATCCTGGTTTACCCTGCCATTCCACCGTCCGCCAATCCGACAGTCCGCAACATTTGCAAGTATTCCTACAGCAACTCTTGTGCCCCATCCAGGGAAGAACCGATCCATTCGGGATCCATCCGGACCAGAACATGCGAAAAAGGAAGCCTGGAAACCCACCCTAACGTCCCCTCAAATCGGGCCGTATGCAAAAGGGTTCAATGGGATGGTGAGCCACTTCAGCCGCCAAGGGAGGAGCGACCATTTGCACATGTTTATGCCATTGACTTGCTCCGGCAGCTTCCCCAGCGTTATAGAAGGCCGATTTTTCGAATTCGGCCGGACATAGCAACACGGCCTCGATAAGAAAATTGACTCCGTCTTGTTCCACCAACTCGAAACGTGGGGGAATCGTATGAATCAACCCTCGCTGCCTGGCATGAATCATTCTGGCTTCCACTTTTGCTTGCAAGGTCCCGAGTTCGAGTCGCTGAATAACAACAGACATGATGACTTCCCCATCTCGGAAGGCCGCATAGGATATCCCGCTCACGTGGTCATCCTCTAGATAGAGGAGCCTTGCTTTTCCCGCCGGATGAGGGCTATTGGTCAGGACATCTCTATTTTGTCAAATTCAGTCAGCGCTTAAAAAAACTAAAACCATGCCTAACATGAATGGGTCAGGAATCATCGGAGCCGCCCCCGTAAATGCCCTTAGAAACATAGCGTGCCGGGTAAGGCCTGATTTGCTTATAGTCTTTTCCTTGAATTCCTCCCTATTTTCTTGCCATGGTAAAAAGGGAACTCTAGCGGCATGAGACCTCAGGCCTCGCCTTTTTGTATAGTCACCATTCATGGCTCATACGTTTGAGGAATGAAAGAGGGAGAATGGTAACTGGAAGAAAAGCGAGAAGAACCCGGAAATCAACTGCCCTCTGTTTTGCTAGAACCACTGTGCGAGATTTAAAATAGACGTCCACACGATCCCATAACAGGATGGGACACAAAGGAATTTTTCTATCAGGAGGTTTCATGGCTACACCGAATCTGCAGATGAAAGCGCGCGATCTCATGCAAACCCGTATGGTCGCGGTGACCCGTCAGTATAGTGCTCGTGACCTCTCGATCCTCATTCATTCCGGCACGTTTAGCGGAGTGCCTGTTATTGAACCAGGTAATCATCTGGTAGGAATGGTCACGGAATTTGATGTCTTGAAAGCCCTGGTCGATGGGAAAGATTTGCACACACTAAAGGCCGAAGACGTCATGACCCCGAACCCGGTGACGGTTGACGAAGCGGCAACAGCAGAGGAAATTGTCAACAACATGGTCAAACATCAGATTATCCGAATTCCCGTCGTGCGTAATGGCAAGCTCCTGGGCATGATCTCCCGCACAGACTTATTGAATCATCTGATTGATAACCATTTGATTAATGTTTATGGAGGCTAACAGGCAGAGGGTTTGATTCATCATCCAGCACCCAAGAGGCCATATCCCCAAAAATAGGTCGCATTGACGGTGCTTTCTATGGGGAGCATCGTCTTTCTCGTCTTATGCCTCACTTGGCTTCTTTCACCTCTAGGAAAAGACCAGAGAGAGAGGACGTCATGAATGGATGTGACAGACAGCCATCTCTCCACTCATGTTAAAATGGGCACATCCCAAAGGCATGAAAACCTTCAGAAGTAGTAGGCCACCTCAAGCATATGGAAATCCACACCACGACTGTCTCCATAAATCGTGGCATCAGACATATGATGAAATCTCCAGCCCACTACCATGTTCCCTGGGAGCTGAACACCCACGCCAACATGGGCAATGAATTGAAAGGGACCACCAATATCTTGTCGGCCAAACTCCCACTTGCTGATGAGCGCTCCTCCCACTCCACCATCAATAATTAAACGCCAACTCGGAATTCTTAAAGCTAACCCAGGGGTAAGAGTTGAAATAAAACCAAGATCCCCGGCTCCTCTCAACGCACCCGCGGAACCCCAGACTTGCGAACGCACCTCCCACCCGGACGTACCTTCCCACCTCCAGGGAAGTCCCACGATGCCAAAGACATCAAATTGTTCAAAGTCCTCCTTTTCGCCAGGCTGCAAACCCGCATCTTTAAAGTTCATCCCAGCCCTCACCCCAAGGGCGACCAATTCAATGTCTTTTGCCCATCCGGTTCCCGAACATCCCAAGATGAAAACGAACACCAATAACGCCCTCATTGAGTTACCACTCCTTATGAAAAAAATTACGCGACTCTTCACGATGAGTTTCCTCAGACTAACAGACTTCCATTCCCCAGCATGATTCTGTTGTTATTTATCGTCAATTGAGATGTATGGATATTACAGATTTCAAGAAGATTATTAAAATGAAATACCCCTAAGAGCAAGTCCCCCTAACCTGGTGAAACTGAGGACAAGAGCAACACTTCCCCTAAGCTGAAATGGGGACTTTTGCGCCACTTTCCCATGTCTGAATATTTGCTTTCCTGATAAATCAAGGTCATCTCTTCCTGACATTTTGGCACAGCTTTTGATGCTTCCAGATTGTACAATATTTCCATAACGGATATCTCTTTTATGTTACTCATTGCGACCATCGACCCCATCTTGCGAAAAAATTTACAGCAGACCTTAACGGAAAAAGGCGACCCTTTTCTTTTGCTGGATGAGGGAGAAAATATTATTGAATCCGTGTTACGGCATAACCCTTCGCTGGTCGTAGTGGATTTATATCTGACCCAGCCGAGCGGTCTGGAAATTTTACGGCAACTCCGCGAAAAAGGATTCTCAGGAAAGGTGGTGGTGTTGGGGGGGCAATCTAACCAAAGCCTCGCACCAGAAGCCAGTCAACTGGGGGCAATTCAGATTATCGGACGTCCTTTCAACGCCAACCAGGTACTGGGCGCGGTACGAGTCGCGAGTGGCGACTTAGATTAGGAAGGGTGAAAGAGGAGCGTTCATCATCTCAAGAGGTGTCATATGAAAAAATATCGCAACGTCGGGCATCATGAGCGAATCATTCGCATTGCGATAGGGCTTATTCTTCTTGCCTTATCAGGATTTTCTCTGTTACCGGAGTGGGGGGATCTTGTCCTCATGGCTGTCGGGCTTATCGCCTTGTTGACGGGAATAATCGGGTACTGCCCGGCCTGGCAAGTCTTAGGAATCAATACGTGCCCACTCCATAAAACTGAGCATCCACTCTCACACACTGAACCATCAGTTCACGAACAGGCGGACCCCTCATCTCACAGATCGTAAAGAAGTGTGGCTCATCCTAGCGACCAGACTCCATCGGTATTTCAGTGGGGCTGGCTGAGATGAATAGTCATAGACGAACGCTGGTCGACCCCATTGAGAACCTCCAGATGTCTGATCCTTTTATCCCAGTCTGGGCTCATTATCAACATTTTCCACGAGTTAAAGACCAACGGGTATCACAACTCTTGAAAGCACCACACAAACAAACCCAGGACCCCGCAATAGGGTCTCCTACCAGATTACACAGAGCCTCATCCCACAACCTGGTGGGGTATCAATAAAATGAAGGACACATGAAGCCCCCAACCGCACAATTGAAACCCAAAACCATTTTAATTCCTGTGGATAATTCGTCACAGGCAGTAGAAGCCGTTCGAAGCGTCAAGGCTTTGTCTCTTCCTGAACGCGTGCTACTGCTCCACACCATTTCCGTCCCGCAACTTGCTTATCCGGGAACAGGGATGAGTGTCGGTCATGATTTTTCCGGAGCCGCAGAAAAGGCGTTGCGGGAAGAAGGCACTCGAATCCTCGAAAAGACCGCTTCCCTTTTGCCACCGGAGTGCCGGAAGGTCTCGCAACACCTTGAAATCGGGATTCCCGCCTCGGTCATTCTATCGATGGCGAAGCACGAATCCGTAGACCTCATCATCATGGGTTCGCGTGGGCTCGGAACCATTCAGGAACACCTGATCGGAAGCGTCTCCCACCGGGTCGCCACACACGCATCTTGCCACGTACTTCTCATCAAGGCGCCCGTTGTTCCGTTCAACCACATCCTTCTTCCCATCGAACAACTTCTAGATGCTAAATGGGCTGTTGAGTTTTTGTCACAAAAGCCTTTCGGTTGCACTCCTCATATTACGGTGCTGCATGTCATCCCCTTTGCCCAGCCAGTTCTTCCGATTGGCGCACTCTTACCCGATTCCTGGAAGAAAGAACTCCAGAACGGAGGCGCCCGTTTGACAAAGGACATCACGGACAAACTCTCAAGCCTGGGATACTCCGTAAAGAGTATTGTCGAACCAGGGGCTCCTTCCTCGGTCATTCAAGCCCAGATCTCACGTCTTCAACCACAAGTAGTCCTCATGGGTACCCCCGGTCGTTCACCGCTTCAACGACTGGCACACGGGAGTGTGTCTCATGCCACCATTCACCACGCCCCTTGCTCAGTGCTACTGATTCGTGAACCACCTTCACACGCCCCGACTTGATTACTCGAACGGACTCTCTCTATGATGATCCGCTTTAACTTTTAACGCGAGAAACAACACCATGGATTCCCCGTCTACCAAATTCGCCATTCTGGTCGGAGGCGGACCTGCCCCCGGCATCAACAGCGTCATTGAAGCCGCCACAATTCGAAGTCGTCTCCGTGAGGTGGACGTGCTTGGGATTGAAGACGGATTCCAATGGTTGATGAAAGGCGACCTGTCCCACACTCAACCTCTCACCCGCGAAACGGTTAGCCACTTACACTTTCGTGGTGGCTCGTTATTGGGCACCTCTCGCGCCAATCCGACCAAGCGTCCGCAAGATTTATCGACAACGTTAACCTCCCTTCAAAAATTGGATGTGACCGGTCTCATCACGATTGGCGGGGATGATACCGCCTTTTCCGCATTAAAGCTGGCGGAGTTAGCTAGCGGACGATTACAAGTCGTACACGTGCCAAAAACGATTGATAACGATTTGTGCCTTCCCCATGGTATCCCGACCTTTGGGTTTCAAACGGCCCGGCACATGGGCGTCGAATTGGTCAAAAATCTCATGATTGACGCGCAGACCACCTCCCGATGGTATTTCGTAGTCACCATGGGGCGTAAAGCCGGGCACTTGGCCTTAGGCATCGGGAAAGCGGCAGGTGCGACTCTCACCCTTATTCCCGAGGAATTCAAGGGGTCCACGCTCAAGCTTGGGCACTTAACCAACATTCTGGTGGGAGCCATGACCAAACGTCTGGCCCAAGGCCGCTCGGACGGTGTGGCTGTGTTGGCTGAAGGACTTTCGGAGTTTTTGGATCAGGACGACCTCGCCCTCTTAGGCGGTGTTGAACGCGATGAACATGGCAATATCCGACTATCGGAACTGGATATCGGGAAAGTCCTGAAGGAAACCGTCACTCAGAAGCTCAAACACTCGGATATTCAGACCACCATCGTGTCCAAAAACATTGGGTATGAACTTCGCTGCGCCGACCCCATTCCGTTCGACATGGAATACACCCGGGACTTGGGGTATTGCGCCGCCCAATTCCTTCTGGATGGAGGGAATGGCGCCATGGTGTCGATCGTAAATGGACGTTTTACCCCGCTGCCATTCAAAGACATCGTGGATTCCGACACGGGCCGCACCCGTGTGCGCATGGTCGATGTTGATTCGGAATCCTATAAGATTGCCCGTGCCTATATGGCCCGATTAGAACCGGAAGATTTGGCAAACATGGAAACCGTTACACAGTATGCCGGAATTTTAAACATGACTCCCGACCAATTCCGTGGTTCCTTTGACGGGGTCGCTAAACCCTCCTGAACATTCACGGCGTGTTCTTCCCTCTGTCATTTTTCGTATTAGCCATACTCGAAAATGCCGGAGACTCGCACCCATGCAGCTCATTCTTGCATAGACCAGAGGGGGGTATGGAAACTGAAAGCCTAGGCAAGAAACATGAAGGGAATTAAAGATACAGGTCTTGACAGAAAAAAACCAAGGATGTTTTTTTATTGATGCGTTTCGTGTTTATAGAGGGATTCCGACACATCCATTGAAAATCCTCCCTCATCCGTTAACACCAACCCTCCATCCTGATCCAGACTAAATATCATCGAATCCAAGAGAGCCGACACCGGCAATTGATACACAATGAGGGTCCCCGAGATGATCGACATGACCTTTGTGCGAAGATCGGACTTCTTTTGCATGTTCCCGCTAAACATATCTTTGACAAACGTATACCCTTTGACCCTGACTATCCCGGCTTCATAGACCAGCACCTCTCCCACAAAAAACCGTGGGGTATCTTTTTCAAATAGTCGGCGATGAACGATTAAGAGTTTCTCTCCCTGTTCAAACATAATTTTTCTCCTTCAACTCGATGACTGGGATTAGAGGGCCTGTGAGAGCTTCCTCACCAATGGCCAGAGAACTGTTTCTTTAAACCCACTGATCAAAGTCGGGATGGGCGATCAGGACACGTAAAATATCACTTCGAGTAATCATTCCGACTAATCCACCGGCTTCAGACACAATCGGCAAAGCGCCGATGCGTTCCTCCAACAACACTCTCGCAATAGCGCGAAGCTCGGCCTCCGGAGACGCGACCAAAACCGGGTGACTGACCAGATTTTTGATAGGACCCTCAGGCTGCTTGATGGACCAGGTTGTCCCTGAAAGAGCCGCCTCCATGGTTCCTCGGAACAGATCGCGATCGGACAACATCCCCACCACGGCATCATCTGTTCCGAGAATAGGAATATGTCGAAATCGCTTGGAATGCACCACCTCCCAGGCTTGAGAAAGTGAGGCCGTGACAGGAAGCGTGAGAACAGGGGAGGACATGATTTCTCTCGCAAGAATTTTTGCTCGAGATAATTGTGTGAACGATTCAACCTGTTCATACAAGCGAGCCTGCAAGGAAGATGAACCGGCATTGCTTTGAGAAACCGAATGAGTATTCTCCTGACCAACCTTCACGTTGCCTGCGGCGGAAGGCTTCGAGATTTTCTCCACATTTCTCTGCCGAACAGAGCCCGGCACATAGGATACCCGCAAACCTCCTGGCTCAAATACAGTGAACATTCTGTCGCTCCGTATCTTGTTGGGTGTTGGAAAAAAATTTCTGTAAATGAGATGGTGAGCATGTTCCTTGAAATTTATTGACCCATGGCGAACTTTGATTATGAGACTGTCAGCGCCGACATGGCGGTGGTACAATCAATCCTTCCGGCAATCGAGTTCGTGCATCGACACAAGCCTGATTAAGTTGTGCCTGGTTTAATCCTTGGGCATACCGGAGGGCCACACCCTCCAAGCGCGTGCCCTGAAAAGAGGCTTTTTCGACATCCGCTCCCCGAAGATCGGCCCCGTAAAACCTCGCCCCATCAAGTTTCGCCTCTTCCAGATTGGCGCCGAACAGCAAGGCAAATTCCAGATTGCTCTGCGAAAGATCCGCTTCAACCAGATTCGCCCACGAGACATCCGCGCCTTCCAGATTTGCCCCCTGCAAATTTGCCTTCGCGAGATAGGCTTCATCCAATGTCGCCCGCAAGAGATTGCTGTTCATTAAATTGGCCTCAAGCAAGTCGGCATTCTGAAAACTTGCCCCGGCGCAATTGGCTCCTTCGAGATTGGCTTGAAACAGCACGGCCCTATCCAAATTCGCTTCACGGAGATTGGCATGGTCCAGTAGGGCCTCACTCAGATTCGCTAACCCCAAATCGGCCCCGGAGATATCAGCCGAACGAAGATCAGCTTCTTGGAAGTCGCTTCGATTGAAATCCGCTTCAAGTAGTTTGGCATTGACGAGTAAGGCCCGGCGAAAATTTGCCTCTCGACCATCCGCTCGAATAAGGGAGGTTTCTGCGAGATTGGCCATTTCAAAATCCGCCCTCACCAGATAGGCTTCCTCTAAGTCGGCACTCCGCAAGATGGCTAAGCGGAAACCGGACTCGGCAAGATTCGCTTCTCGCAAATCCGCCCCGGTGAAATTCGCCTGGGTCATATCGGCTTTTCGAAAATCCGCTAACCGCGCATTGGCACCAGAGACGTTGGCTCCGCGCATATCAACCGAGTAGAAAGAGGCTTCGGTGAGATTGGCTTTTTGTAAGTTCACATGGACTAACTTGGCCGTGGTGAACACGGCACGAGTCAGGTTGGCCCCTTGAAAGTTGGCGCCGCTCAAATCTTCCTCCCGAAAATCAACTCCGGCCAGATCGGCCCCGCATAAATTGGCCTGCACCCCTTTCGGGTCTTGATGATCGGCGAGCCATCGGGCATGTGCGGCTAACATCCGGGTCAGCGTCTCTTCCGGAACCCGTTTTCCCAGGAATACCCCATGACAGTCCAAGGAGGTGTCTGTGAGACCACCGGACACATCCAGATGCTCTCCATAGGCTCCCGAGGAGATCAGACTCCCGACCAATACGAATCCCATCAGCCTTTGGAGCCATAACCCGCTTGGCTTCACAGACCTTCCTTGCGAACGTCCTGTCTTTCTTGTGTTCAACAAAACCCCTCCTTTATGTCGCGTAATGCCCGCTCTTCATATAAAAATTACCCATAAAATCAGACAAGGCCTTCGCCTTTTACAATTTATTCTAATGCCGGACGACCAGCACGGAGGAGGGCGCATAGGCGCTCACCCATTCCGAGACACTTCCCATGGTAAATCGTTCCACACCCGTGAGCCCTTTGGAGCCCATGACCACCAATTGCGCATGACATGCTGGACCCGATTCAACGATTTTCTCGCGTGGATTCCCCTGAAGACGTGTTCCGATTACTTGAAACCCTTCTTTGAGAAACAATTCTCGATACTCCTCAAGGCATTCCTGAGCATGCTGGCGAAGGGGAGCCACCAGGGCCTTCAGACGTGATTTCGGGAACATCTTCTTGGACGCATCGGTCAGGATATCGGGCACAACCGACACCAGGTGAAGAGTTACCTCTTCAGGAGACAGCCATTCCTTCACGCGGTTCGCCGCAAACTTTGATGGCTTGGACCCATCCAGAGCGAGTAAGACGGAAGCCGGCACATCGAGTGGACCCTTGACCGTCAAGACCGAGCAGGGGCCGTGGGTCAAAACCGTTCTCGAAATACTCCCAAGCAGATATCCCGGAAGATCATTCATTCCGCGTGATCCCACAACCACCAAATCAGGTCGGCTTCGCTCAGCATAGGAAATAATGGAATCAGCCGCATGGCCCTTCACCACGACCGTCTTAATTGCCGCAAACGGCTTGGTGGTAGCTTGGCTTAACACCATTTCCATTCGATGGGCACAATCCGTCAAGACCTTCTGACCCGCTGCCTCCAGCTTTTGGGAAATATCCTTGGTACATGGCTCATCCTTTTTAGGTCGCTTTCCCCCACCACCTCTCAATATCCGTGGATCAACCGCATGCAACAGCACCAACTCTTTTACCGAATGGCGAAATAACTTTCCCACACATTCAAGGGCCCAGAGAGAAAACTCCGACCCATCAACCGCACACAGGATTTTCATCGTCTGATCTCCTCAATCTCGGTCACAGGACACTTCACACCACACCACTTTTCATGACGGTACAGTCTGGTACTCGCAGGAATCCTGCCAAGTTGAATATTTTTCAACAAAAATTTTTTGTTCAGGATTTTGAATTTTCATGAAAAAAAACATAAAGCCGGTAAACTCAATCCCCTGCATGCCCTTTTTTGGGACTATTTTCCTTCAGCATACTGTAGCCTTTTTCCTCTTTCTTCGAGAGAAGAATATTTTAATTATTGCATTTTCAACATCCTGACTCCTCCCGTACCTAGTCCGGCTAGGATCTCAGGGAACCAACATGATCTGGCATTTTCTTTGCTGAGTTCTCCTCCATTATCGTAAATTCCCACGCTATGACAAACACATCAGGAGATCAACAACATGAATAACGGTCTGTTCCAAAAAATTCTGATACCCGTCGATTTTGCCCCCAGCTCACGAGAAGCGTTCCTGGTTGGCCTTCGTCTCGCCAGAAATTTCCAATCACAGGTTATTCTCCTTCATGTCATCGACACCAAATCGCTGGATGCCCTGAACGCTCTCGGGCTCGCACTGCCTTCGGAGGAGAAAACCCAGAAAAAACGATTACACCACCAGGCCCGCCTTCTCGCACGGGGACTCCTCGCATTACCTGAAGCCAAAGGGATAAAAATTTCGCGCTTACTCAGCGAAGGGAAACCTTTTATGGAAATTGCCCGTATGACACGAACGGAACATGTCGACCTTGTCGTCATGGGCAGTTATGGTGGGCAAACAGGGGATATTACCAGAATCTTTTTTGGCAGCACGGCCGAAAAAGTCGTTCGCACAGTAGCTTGTCCGGTGCTATGCGTTCCCCATCCTTACCCTAAAGTACAATCCGTTACGAATGTTGATGCGATCCTCAAACCTGTTAAGTCAAAAACAAAGAGAACGCGTCGCAACCCATCTTCTTGAAAGGCTTAATCGTTCATTCTGCCCTGACCTGAAGTCCTTGGATTGTTGAAGGACGATTGCTCTTCTTCAAGGACCTTAATTGCTCATGTACCCTACCAGACCTGCACGCCGATGAAATTGAACCTCCTTGGATAAAAACGAGATGGACGAAATCCCTAAAATACTGATTACCCTTGGAGGATTATTTCTGTTAGGGCTATTCACGGACCTCTTGGGACGCCAGACCTTTTTACCACGAGTCACTCTGTTACTCATGGCCGGATTTGCCATTGGTCCATCGGGGTTCGATATTTTGCCGGACGTCAGGGAAGATTGGTTTCCGGTTGTCACCAACATCGCCTTGTCCATGGTGGGATTTTTGATCGGCCACCATTTAACGCTTCGATCTCTCAGAAAAAGGGGAAAACCGGTCCTCTGGATTTCCATTGGGGAAGTGGTGGGAGCTGCAGCAGCCATGTTCCTTGGCCTTATCCTGATAGGGTTCCCTCCGGAGATCGCCCTACTTCTTGCAGGGATTGCTCCTGCGAGCGACCCAGTGGCCACCATCGATGTGATCCGGGAGGTCAAAGGCCAGGGAGAATTTTCTCAAACACTGGAAAGTGTGGTGGGCATCGACGATGCCTGGGGTCTCATCGTGTTCAGCTTTTTATTGGCTTTGACTCAGGCTTATTACGGAAAGGGAGAGGGGTGGGACATTCTTCTCCTCGGCATGTGGGAAATTGGTGGAGCATTACTGCTGGGACTGCTTCTGGGTATCCCAATGGCCTATTTAACGGGACGACTGCAACCAGGAGAACCCACTCAAGTCGAAGCATTGGGCATCGTCCTCTTGTGCGGGGGAATGGCCGTATGGCTGAATGTGTCATTTATCTTAGCGGGAATGATGCTGGGAGCCACGGTGTCAAATCTGGCGACCCATCACAGACGTCCTTTTACGGCTATCGAAGGAATCGAATGGCCCTTCATGATCCTTTTTTTTATTTTGGCGGGAGCCTCACTTGACTTAGACTCCTTGCGAGCAGCCAGCGGACTGGGCATCGCCTATATTCTTTTGCGCCTGATCGGTCTCATGGGCGGAGCATGGGTTGGCGGCACCATCAGTGACGTCCCTCCTACCTGGAAAAAGTGGATGGGCATAGCCCTTTGGCCACAGGCCGGAGTCGCATTGGGCATGGCACTTCTGGCCAGCCAACACCTGCCCGAACTTAAGGAAGTGATTCTTCCGGTTGCGATAGGATCAACCATCGTCTTCGAACTTATTGGACCAGTCATGACTCGAAAAGCTCTCATGAAGACCGGCGAAGATCAGACGCACAATGAAATCGGGACCTGACCATCATCG
Organism: uncultured Nitrospira sp.; assembly: GCA_902500695.1. Lineage (GTDB taxonomy): Bacteria > Nitrospirota > Nitrospiria > Nitrospirales > UBA8639 > Nitrospira_E. The sequence goes on from CABVRQ010000007.1 coordinate 64,712, forward strand.
GAAAACTGCGCAAATGGTTCCGACGGACGGCAACCTTACTTTCCCTGGAAACATTGACTCATATGACCGCTAAGGAGTTGAATTGAAGAACATGCTAACGGATTCCCCATCCACGAGAAAAAGCACAAGGCCGGGTCCCTCATGGAAACACGAGTGCTCGGCCAAGGCCCTGCTTCAGTGGTACCGGAAATTCAAGGAGTCCACGCATGGAGCATAGCACCAGTCCTTCGAATCTCGGCGCGGTCGTCTCGGTGCGCGGCAGCGTGGTGGATATCCGGTTCGAAGACCAATTGCCGCCCATCTATTCATTGTTGCGCACAGGACAGGAGGGACGAATCGCTATCGAGGTGTTGGCCCAACTCGACACACATCGCGTACGCGGAATTGCACTGACGCCTACGCAGGGCCTCGCGCGCGGCATGGTCGTGGAAGACACCGGCGGACCGCTAATGGCTCCGATCGGCAAGGGCATTCTCTCCCGCATGTTCGACGTGTTCGGAAACACCATCGACCGGGAGCCGGCGCCAACAGAAATTCAATATCGCACAGTCCATCGAGCCCCGCCATCGTTAGCCCGACGCTCCACCAAATCCGAAATCTTCGAGACAGGCATCAAGGTGATTGATGTACTGATGCCCTTGGAACGTGGAGGCAAGGCCGGTCTGTTCGGCGGAGCGGGCGTGGGCAAGACCGTCTTACTTACCGAAATGATTCACAATATGATCGGGCACCACGAGGGAGTCAGCATTTTTTGCGGGATCGGCGAACGTTGTCGCGAAGGAGAAGAACTCTACCGCGAAATGAAGGAAGCCGGCGTGCTGCCGAACATGGTCATGGTGTTTGGACAGATGAACGAGCCACCGGGCAGCCGATTTCGTGTGGGCCACGCGGCTTTGACCATGGCGGAGTATTTCCGGGATGACGAGCATCGCGATGTGCTCCTGCTCATCGATAATATTTTTCGATTTATCCAGGCCGGCTCGGAAGTCTCAGGGTTGATGGGGCAAATGCCATCGCGCCTGGGCTATCAGCCGACTATGGGCACCGAATTATCCCAGTTGGAGGAGCGCATCGCCAACACCGATACCGGAGCCATCACCTCGATTCAAGCCGTCTACGTCCCGGCGGACGATTTCACGGACCCGGCTGCGGTCCACACCTTCTCGCATCTTTCCGCCTCCATCGTGCTTTCCCGCAAACGCGCCAGTGAGGGGCTCTACCCGGCCATTGATCCCTTGCAGTCGAATTCAAAAATGGCTACGCCGGGTACCATCGGCGAACGGCATTACCACATCGGACAGGAGGTCCGGAGGACACTGGCGCAATATGCAGAACTCAAGGACATCATCGCGATGCTTGGCTTGGAACAACTGTCCCTTGCGGACCGGAAGGTTGTCGCTCGGGCTAGACGGCTGGAGCGGTTTCTCACTCAGCCATTTTTTACGACGGAACAGTTCTCAGGCCTCAAAGGACAGCTCGTGAGCCGCAAGGACGCCCTGGACGGTTGTGAACGCATCCTGCGGGATGAGTTTAAGGATTATCCGGAGCATGCCCTATACATGATCGGAGCCATTGACCAAGCACAGGAAAATGCTAAATCGGGGAGCCCCGCAGCTCAAGACGAACAGGAGTCGAACCACACAACCACGGGCGACTCGAACCCCAATGGGAAGTCTAAACGGTAGTCGAAGCCATCGTCGATATCCCAACTGAAGATCAAGCATGCAACCAGCGCTCATGACCTTGAAAATTCTTCTGCCGTTCAGGATCTTCGCCGAGCAGAGCGCAGTGACGCGTATCGTCGCAGAAACCCATGAGGGCGCGTTTGGCATTTTGCCTCAACGGCTTGACTGCGTGGCAGCACTCGAGCCGGGAATTCTGATCTACCAACGAAAAGGGGAAGAAGAGATGTACGTGGCACTTGATGAAGGGGTGCTGGTCAAAAGCGGCCCCAACGTGCTGGTCTCCGTGCGCAACGCCATTGCCGGAACCGACCTCCACCAATTGCGCGAGGCTGTGGAACGTGAATTTCTCACTCTGGACGAACAGGAGCAAAGCCTCCGCTCGGTGATGTCCAAATTGGAAAGTAGTTTTGTGCGCCGCTTCGCGGATTTTCGCCATGACTGAGGACCCGCAAGAAAAGCCTCTCAGGGAAGAGACGACCTTAGCCCGGCAGGTCGGCACGAAGGCTGCGCGCAAACTCAAGGCGCAACGTCACACGACGCGGACCATCTGGTTTGGGTTGGGGATGATGGGGCTGATCGGTTGGTCTGTGGCGATTCCAACGCTCCTGGGTGCGTCGCTCGGTCTCTGGCTGGACAAACACCATCCCGCACCACATTCATGGACGCTCACCCTGCTCTTCATCGGCTTAATCATCGGCTGTGTCAATGCGTGGCATTGGGTGACCAGGGAAGATCAGGAAATTCGAGCCGAACAGGAGAATCACGATGAATGAAATTTTTATGATCATGCCGGCCCTGGTCACAGGAATGTTGCTCGGAGCGATGTTTTTTGGTGGCCTCTGGTGGACGATTCGGAAAGGCCTGTCATCCACACAACCGGCCCTTTGGTTCATCGTCAGCCTGCTGGTGCGAACGAGCCTGACCTTAACCGGTTTCTTTATCGTCTCGGACGGCCAATGGGAGAGGCTGCTGGTGTGCCTCGTTGGATTTACCATTGCGCGTCCGATCGTCACGCGAGTCACCCACGTAGCCGAAAACCCAAGCAAGCCGGCACAGGAGCCCAGCCATGCACCTTAGCCCGGACGACATCATTTACTGGCAATACGGGTTCATCAAGCTGAATGCCACAATTGCGTTCACGTGGGGATTGATGCTCCTGTTGGCTATTGGATCAACAGTCATTACGCGGCACCTGTCCACCGGCTTGACACGGTCGCGTTGGCAGAATCTTCTGGAAATCGTCGTCACGGCCATCGAAAACCAAATAGAAGAGGTAGGCCTGAGTCAGCCACGGAAGTATCTCAGCTTTCTAGGAACAATCTTTCTGTTCGTCGCCATTGCCAGTCTCTGTACGATCATTCCCGGGTACGAACCTCCGACAGGATCCCTCTCGACCACAGTCGCCCTTGCGTTGTGTGTGTTTGTGGCCGTCCCCCTTTTCGGCGTTGAGGAGCAGGGAGTCGGCGGGTATCTCAGGTCCTACCTGAAACCGACCGTCATCATGCTACCGTTTAACATTATCAGCGAATTCTCGCGGACATTGGCCCTGGCTGTCCGCCTGTTCGGCAACATGATGAGCGGAGCCATGATCATCGCCATTCTCCTGACCATCACACCCTTCATCTTCCCGATCGTCATGAGCCTGCTCGGTCTGCTCACCGGAATGGTCCAAGCCTATATCTTCAGTATCCTGGCCACGGTCTACATTGCGGCCGCCACACGAACACGTCAGCGTGAACCGCAAATCGAATCGGGAGGGAAAGAGTGACACACATGCCACAACAAACAAAGGAGACACTATGGACAGTATGACGCTTATCGCGGTGGCATCCATTGTCACGGCTGGCCTCACCACCGGGTTCGGCTGCCTTGGGCCGGCCCTGGGGGAAGGAAGGGCGGTATCAACCGCCTTGTCTTCTCTCGCCCAGCAGCCCGATGCCGCAAACACGATTACCCGGACGCTCTTTGTGGGCCTGGCGATGATCGAATCTACGGCCATTTACTGCTTCGTGGTCTCGATGATTCTGATCTTCGCCAACCCGTTCTGGAACCACATTCTCTCCCAGGCCGCAGGAAAGTGAAACGATGCTAATCGACTGGTTCACGGTTGTCGCACAGGCACTCAACTTTCTTATACTCGTCTGGTTATTAAAGCGGTTCCTGTACAAACCCATCCTCAATGCTCTTGACGCGAGGGAGAAACGGATCGCCGCTGAACTCGCAGACGCCGATGCGAAAAAAGCCGATGCCCGACAGGAACGCGACGAGTTCCAGCGTAAAAACGAGGAGATTGCCCAGAAGCAGGCTGCACTGCTGACGAAGGCGGAGGAGGACGCCACAGCCGAGCGTCAGCGACTTCTCAACGAAGCGCGGAAGGAGTCGAACGACTTGCGCACCAAGTGGCAAGAGGCATTGAAAAGCGAACACCAGAGCTTGAGCGAAGAACTCAGCCGTCGAACCAGGGAGGAAGTCTTTGCCATTGCGCGAAAGACCTTAATGGACCTCGGCACAACGAGTCTGGAGGAACAGATCACCGACGCCTTCATCCGCCGATTGCACGAACTGGATAGTGCGGAAAGGAAGGAGTTGGAGTCGGCATTCAAAGCCACGTCCACTCCCGCGATCATACGTAGCACCTTCGACCTTCCTTCGTCCCAACGTCGCACGATTGAAGAAGTGGTCAAGGACGTGCTTACCATTCATACCCAAATCCAGTTCGAGACAACCCCGGACCTGGTCAGCGGCATCGAA
>CABVRQ010000007.1:69247-78497 GCA_902500695.1 uncultured Nitrospira sp.
CCCGCGAGGTGGGGAGGATCACCAACGTCTCCACCGGTATCGCCAGAGTTTCCGGTCTTCCCCGCGTGGGGTTCGAGGAGGTGCTGAAATTTCCCGGTGATGTGTATGGCATCGCCTTCAACGTCGATGAAGACGAAATCGGCGTCGTGCTTCTTGGGGACTACTGGCAGTTGCATGCGGGTGATGAGGTCGAACGCAGGGGACACGTTATGGACGTGCCGGTAGGCGACGAATTAATCGGGCGAGTCATCAACCCATTGGGACGGCCCCTGGATGGCCTCGGGCCGGTAGTCTCCGGCGATCGCCTCCCTATTGAACGTCCGGCACCACCCATCATGAATCGCGCCCCCGTCACGGTGCCGTTGCAAACCGGCATCAAGGTCATCGATGCGCTCATCCCGATTGGACGAGGCCAGCGTGAGTTGATTCTCGGCGACCGGCAAACCGGCAAGACCGCCATCGCTCTCGACACCATTCTCAATCAGCGTGATCAGAATGTGCTCTGCGTGTATTGCGCCATCGGCCAACGCGCATCCGGTGTGGCCAAAGTGGTGGCCACCCTCCGAGAACAAGGCGCCATGGAATACACCATCGTCGTCGTCACCGAAGGCAACGACCCACCGGGACTCGCCTATATCGCGCCGTACGCCGCGACCAGCATTGCCGAATATTTCATGGAACAGGGTCGCGATGTGCTAGTTGTCTATGACGACCTGACACATCACGCCCGCGCCTATCGTGAGCTGTCCTTGCTCCTGCGGCGCCCGCCCGGTCGAGAAGCGTTTCCCGGCGACATCTTTTACATTCACTCGCGGCTTCTGGAGCGCGCCACCCATCTGCGCAAAGAACTGGGTGGTGGCTCATTGACGGCGCTGCCCATCATTGAAACCGAAGCACAAAACCTTTCGGCCTACATTCCGACCAACCTGATTTCCATCACGGATGGACAAATCTATCTCTCGCCCACCCTGTTCGAATTAGGGGTGCTGCCTGCAATCGATGTCGGTCGATCCGTTTCCCGCGTGGGGGGCAAGGCCCAACGGGCGGCCTATCGCGCCGTGGCGGGAAACCTCAAGTTGGCCTATGCCCAGTTTGAAGAGCTGGAAACCTTCGCCAGGTTCGGCGCCCGGCTGGATGACGACACCCGCACTATTATCGAACACGGGCGGAGAATCCGCGCCTGTCTCAAACAGCCGGAATTCGCCCCGGTTTCCGTGCCCGCTCAAATCGCCTTGCTATTGGCGTTGACCGACAAATTCTTCGATTCTGTGCCGCTTGACCAGATGACGAAGGCCGAACAGGCCTTGTACAAGGCGGCCCTCGACATTCCCTTGGAGGTACGCAAACGATTGGAAGGCCCGGCCAAATTGAATACTGAAGATCGTGAAACGATTATTCGAATCGCCCGTCAAGCACTGGAATGCTTTCAGCTCACACCGGAACTCAAGGAAACATCATGAGCGACACCATCGTGGGCCTGCGCCGAAAAATCGGCGGAGCCGGGGATCTCCAATCCGTCGTTCGCACAATGAAGGCCTTGGCCGCCTCGAGTATTGGACAATACGAGCAATCGGTGAGCGCATTGGCCGACTATGCCCGCACGGTAGAGCTGGGATTAAGCGTCTGTTTCCAGAAAGACCCGCCGGCGGGCTTGATGGGAGAACAGAAAAAGAGTACACATTCAGGTCCGATTGGTGCCGTCGTGTTCGGTTCAGACCAGGGGCTGGTAGGCCAGTTTAATGAGGTAATAGCCGATTATGCCGTCAAGGCCTTGGCCGCTCGGTCTGGTCACCACAGTGTATGGGCCGTTGGTGAGCGCGTGCAGACGCGCCTGGCAGATGCAGGTCTGCCATTAGGAGGATTCTTTCCCGTCCCGAATTCCGTCAAGGCCATTACTCCACTTGTCGGGAACATTCTTCTAGAAACCGAAACGCGCCGCAGCCGCGGGGCAATCACCGAACTCCACCTCTTTTACAACCGCCCCACGTCCAGAGCGGTGTATGCGCCGGTCAATCAGCGCCTTTTGCCGCTGGACGAAACCTGGCGAAGCGAGTTGGCCATACTCCCGTGGCCAACGGGAAATCTGCCGGAGGCCATCGGCAGTGGTGCGGCAACTCTGCAGGCGCTCATTCATGAGTATCTCTTTATCTCGCTTTTTCGGGCATGCGCCGAATCTCTGGCCAGTGAAAACGCCAGCCGGCTCACCGCCATGCAACGCGCCGAGAAAAACATCGACGAACTCCTGGAGGATCTCAATCGGCACTTTCACCAGTTGCGCCAAAGCGGTATCGACGAGGAACTCTTTGACGTCATCTCCGGCTTTGAAGCGCTAGCCAACAAACCAGTCGCCACGGAATGCCATGCAGGTGAACCACACATCGAACTATAAGGGAAGAACAACCATGAACATTCAGACCAAGAGTTTCCGAGTAGATGAAGGCACAACGGTCGATCTCAGCAAAAGGCCAACCAGGGTAAAGGATATTTATAACTCGAAAAAACAGTACAAGCAGGTACTCAAGAAACATATAGAAGAACTCAGCGACCTCCAACGTCTCCACTACGCCTACAATCGCTATGCATTGCTGCTGATATTTCAGGCCATGGACGCCGCAGGCAAGGACGGCGCCATCCGGCACGTCATGTCCGGCGTCAACCCCCAGGGTTGCCAGGTGTTTAGCTTCAAGCATCCCAGTGCAACGGAACTGGACCACGATTTTCTGTGGCGCACCACGCAGTCTCTGCCTGAACGCGGCCGCATCGGCATTTTCAATCGTTCCTATTACGAGGAAGTCCTGATCGTTCGCGTGCATCCGGAGATTCTGCTGAGCCAGGGCCTGCCGGACGAATTGCTGGATGAAAAGACACTTTGGCAAGACCGGTACCGATCCATCATCGACCTGGAAAGCCATCTTCACCGCAATGGCACGCGGATCATCAAATTTTTCCTTCACCTTTCAGAGGAAGAACAACGACAGCGGTTTCTTCAACGGATTGATGAGCCGGAGAAAAACTGGAAATTCAGCCTCGCCGACATCAAGGAAAGAAAGTATTGGAAAGAGTATATGCAGGCCTATGAGGCCTGTTTGAGTACAACAAGCACGAAAACCTCGCCGTGGTATGTTGTCCCTGCCGATGATAAAAAGAACGCCAGGCTCATCATCTCAGAAGTCATCCTCCAAACACTGAAGAGTCTTAACATGAGTTACCCGACCACGACCAAGGAGCGACAGAAAGAATTGCAGTCAATCCGTAAACGCCTGGCCAAGTAAAATCTGAATCTCGCACGTAGAGAGGCCGGGCATACGTATTGAGCATTGGTTTTTCTCCAATGAACAAGTTTTGAAAAGTCAGGTTTCGGGAGTGAGCACCTGAACTAACGGAAACTAGACACATGCGGATACGACATAGGGAACGTCACCGAACCGAACGCATCGGATGGCTCCGGGCAGCCGTCCTGGGCGCCAACGACGGTATCGTGTCAACAGCCAGCCTGTTGCTCGGTGTCTCGTCGGCAAATGCGACTCACAGCGAAGTATTGATCGCGGGAGTAGCCGGCCTGGTCGCGGGAGCCATGTCGATGGCTGCCGGTGAGTATGTGTCTGTTCAATCACAGGCCGATACCGAGAATGCGGACCTTGCACTTGAGCACACGGAACTTCTATCGGACCCTTCGGGTGAGCATAAGGAACTTACCGCGGTCTATGTTGAGCGAGGCCTTGATCCAACGCTCGCGAAGCAGGTCGCCACACAACTCATGGCCCATGACGCCATCGGCGCCCATGCACGCGATGAACTCGGCATTTCCGAAAACCTCAGTGCGCGTCCGATTCAGGCAGCCATGGCGTCGGCCGCCAGCTTCACTGTCGGAGCCGCCCTGCCTCTTGTGACCGCGACCATCATTCCGGAGGCCAGACTGATTCCCGTGGTTTCTGGAACCTCACTGATATTTCTCGCGGTATTAGGAGGGTTAGCCGCGCAGGCGGGCGGTGCCTCGGTCATGACGGGAGCCATGCGCGTCACCTTATGGGGTGCACTGGCCATGGGAATGACCGCAGGAGTCGGAGCGCTCTTCGGTGCAACGGGGTAAATGAGATCAACCGAACTCAAAAGACTCAAGCTTTCGTCTTGATTCCATGACACCACACATGAGCCGTCTTCGAGAAATTCGTCGGGTTCTCTGTTGGATTCTGGCATTGAACCTGGCTGTCGCCGCAGCAAAGTGGGGGTATGGCGTCGTGACCCATTCATTGGGCATGCAGGCTGATGGCCTTCATTCAACCTTCGATGGCCTCTCAAATGTCATTGGATTGATCGGGCTCTGGCTGACCGCCCCTCCTCCCGATGCGAATCATCCCTATGGTCATAAAAAATTTGAAGCCTTGACAGCCGGATCCATCGGAGGCTTCCTGGTCATGACCTGCGTCTATCTTCTTTGGAAAGCTTATCAGTCATGGACTCTTGATGTGCACCCTCAGGTCACCGGCTTCAGTTTCTTAATCATGATCATGACCATGGGTGTCAATATGTTTGTGACCCGATGGGAACGGCAAAAGGGCACCGAACTGAAAAGCGATATCCTCACAGCCGACTCCTATCACACGGCGAGTGATGTCCTGACATCATGCTCAGTTCTGGCAGGGCTCCTGGCTGTGAAAGCCGGATATGCCTTCGTAGATCCTTTGGTGGCGGTCCTGATTGCTGCCGTGATCGCCTGGACCGCATTTATTGTACTCAAGGATGTCCTGTATTCCTTAACCGATGCCAATCGCTTGGATCCTGAAGAGGTTCGAAAAGTTGTGATGTCGATCGCCGGCGTCCGGGACTGTCATGATATTAGAACACGGGGACTGTCCCACCATGTGTTCATGGATCTCTCGGTTCACGTTGATGCAACGCTAACCGTCAAAAAAGCCCACTCGCTCGCAACCAGAATTGAAGAGCATCTCATTGATCAGTTTGAACCCCTGGAGGACGTGGTCGTCCACATCGAACCGGAAGGACACGAACAAAGGGGATTGGAATCGTGAAGGGGAAAACGTGAGGAGTGAGCAGTAAGGGGATAAGGAGAAAAGGAAAAAAGAAGCATTCAGCAGATTAAATTTAGACTCATCCTCGACCTACGCCTCACGCCTGACTTCTTGAAAATGAATGGGCAAGGAAACGATAAAGGTCGTCCCCTGGCCCGGCACACTAGTCACACAGATGGCACCTTGATGTTCCTGGAGAATGCCGTGAACCACCGTGAGCCCTAAGCCGGTCCCCTCCCCCACAGCCTTGGTGGAAAAAAACGGATCAAAAATCTTTGAGAGTTGCTCCTGAGGAATCCCAATCCCGGTATCTTGCACGGTGAGTTCCACGGTATCACGGTTTGGATGAAGGGTCAGGCTCAGAGTACCTCCATCAGGCATCGCCTGGCAGGCATTCAAAATAAGATTTAAAAATACCTGGTTCATGTGGTCGGGATCCGCCAACACCTTCGGCAAGTGGGGTGTCACAGTATTGATGACCTGAATATGCTGTGTACCCAACCTCTCCTGCAGCACATCCAGAACATCGATCATCACAACCTCTAAGTTGACACCCTGACGTTCAGCCGGACGTTTCCGGGCAAAGCTTAATAACTGATTCATGATTTTTGTAATGCGTTCCACCTGGTTCACAATGGTTTCCAATCCCCGCCTGGTGCGCTCATCCGGAGCTTTACGCATTAACAGTTCGGCTCTTCCCAATATCACATTCATCGGTGTGCCAATTTCATGGGCCATTCCCGATGCTAAGGTGCCCAACTCGGCCAATCGTTCCGTTTTTCGGAGTTGATCCTCCAATGCGCGTTGTTGGGTAATATCCACAACATACCCTTCAATCCCGACAACCTCGCCTGTTTCGGAAAAGATCCCACAGCCTTGTTCCCACACCCATTTGATGGTTCCCTCCCTTGTTCGAATCCGATAGCTGGACTGAAACGGCTTACGGTCCTTGAGAGCCTCCTGCACGTGCTGCCAAATACGCTCGCGATCCTCTTGAAACATCACATCCCGGCCATACGACACCTCTCGAGTCTCGACAAATTGGTCAGGTGAACATCCCGTCAGACTTTGACAACTCGGGCTGACGAACTCCATGGTCCAATCCCGATCATTTTGACATCGATAGACCATGCCGGGAAGATTCGTGAGAAGGGTCGATAAGGTCCGTTGGGCCTCCTGTAATTCATGTTCGGTCGCCACCCGTTCTGTCAAATCCAGGATAATCGCGAGGAAGACCCGACGACCCTCCTCCTGTAAATATTGAAGATGGACTTCAACCGGATACATCGTTCGATCTTTTCTCCGATGAGATGTTCGAAAATTCACTTGGTCCCGTTGGCCCGTCCGAAGAAGAGTCAACAGCTCCAGAAACTTTTCCTTCGGAAGATCGGGTTTCAAGTCCAACGGTGTCATCACGCACAATTCTTCCATGCTGTAGCCGATATTTTCCCTCGCGCCTTTGTTGACTTGAGTAAATCGAAGCGTCGTGTCATCAAACACATAGATCTCATTGACAGATTCCTCAAGAATTCTCCCCAGATAGGACAACCGCTCCTCGTTTTGCTTTCGTCGGGAAATGTCCCGAAGAATCACCGTCAACCATCGCTTCCCCGATTGTTCAGTTTGAGAAATCGAGGCTTCCAAAGGAAAGGTCTCCCCATTCCGTCGAAGTCCGGAAATTTCCATGTTCGCACCCATCCGTCGGGAGGTTGCTCCAGTCTCGGCAAATCGGCGGATGTGTTCACGATGGGCAGACCGCAGAGGGATTGGAATAAATTGGTCGAGGGTATTTCCCAGTGCCTCTTGAGGCGAACATTGAAAAACTTCCTCAGCGGCCGCATTAAAGATGACAATCCGTTGATCGTCATCAATGATGATAATGGCATCCATGGCCGAATGGATAATGCTCGCTAGTTGCTGCTCAATCGCTTCGAACCCGTCTTTGGTTTCCTGATGCATCGCCTGAACGGCCCGCAGCTCTGCCAATTCCTGTCGGAGCAGATGAACTTCGTCCTGAAGGTCTGGGGGGGGTGGCTCGTAACTCATCGATTCACCTGGAGGTTGATTCTGACAAACAGGAACTTAAGATTCAATGCATTGATGATACAGGGCCCGATGAAGCATCCTGACCGGACTCAATACGGACATCGAAAGATTACTCCGGTAGCAGCATGATTCAACGCAATTCATCCGACTGTTCTGGCGTTCACACCACGTCTTCCATTTCAGCCAGCTTGCGATATAATGTCTTTCGATCAATGCCGAGCACATGCGCCGTTTGATATTTATTTCCACCCATTTTCTCCAAGACCCGCCGGATATAGGACTTTTCCAACTGCTCCAGGGGCAGTAGCCGCTCTGCGGCATCTCCGATGAGTTGTCCATCCCCTTGGATTTCGCGAATATTCGAGGGGAGATCGTCCAGACAAATCCTTTTCCCTTGCGTCAGGGTCGCCGCACGCTCCAGGATATTTTCTAACTCTCTCACATTACCTGGCCACTGATAATCCATGAGCCTGGCCATGGCCGATTCTTCTACATTTTCAATATGCTTCTGCTGCGCGGTCGCACTCTTTTGTAGCAATCCCTGAACCAGAATCGGCAGATCCTCTTTGCGATCACGAAGGGGAGGCAAGTGCAGTTCAATTACATTCAGACGATAATACAAATCCTCTCGAAACCGCTTGGCCTTGACCTCCTCAGCCAACTGCACGTTCGTGGCAACCACCAACCGGACATTAATCGACATGGAGCGAGTCGCCCCTACCCGCCGGATTTCCCGCTCTTGCACAGCACGAAGCAACTTGGCTTGAAGCATCATGGGCATTTCACTGATTTCATCCAAAAACAATGTGCCATCGTGAGCCTCTTCAAACAAACCCGGTTTATCCGATTTGGCATCCGTAAAAGCGCCACGCACATGACCAAAGAGCTCGCTTTCCAACAACAGCTCGGGAATCGCCGCACAATTCACCGGAACAAAGGGAGCAGACTTACGTTGACTATTAAAATGAATGGCTTTGGCTACGAGTTCTTTTCCCGTCCCACTTTCTCCCGTGATCAGAATATTCGTCTGTGAATTAGCCACTCGCCGGATCAGATCAAAAATTTCCTTCATCGGCTTGCTTCTTCCGATAATTTGGTCAAACGCAAATTCCCGGCTGACCTGTTGCCGTAACTGTTTCACTTCCTGGCGAAGGAGCGCCTCTCGCATCGCCTTCGCCACCGTTACCAATAATTCATTGCTCTTGATGGGCTTGGTGAGATAGTCAAACGCGCCTAGCTTCATCGCATCAACGGCCGATTCCACGGTACCAAATGCCGTCATCATGATAAGATTGGATTCCGGATGCTTCCGAAGCACATGATCCAACAATGCCAGTCCATCCATGCCTTTCATCCGCAAGTCTGTTAAAACCACAGGAAATTTCTCTGTTTCCATCCGGTTGAGCGCCTCGTGACCATCTGAAGCCATCATGACTCGATAATGCTCTTCCTCGAGAATGTCCCGAAGTAATTGCTGCATTTCGGGTTCATCATCCACGACTAAAATAGCAGGAGAATCGTTGATCATTGCAGTATTCCTTGTTTAACTAACCACTATTCATAAAGGTAACGGACTCAGCCCATCCTGGGTAAGGTACATTTCCCTTCGATGACTCCCCCATCCACTCCTGATTGTTGACCAGAGGCGGCAAGGAAACCTCATCCTCTCTGTAGCTTTTCTCACCAATCAGCAATTTCCCTACTGTAGCAATTTGCACCACCTGTCCCAACCCGTCTCATCCTATTTTGACTTCCTAAAGAATTAGCGAGCGACCGAATCCAGCCTTTTTGAATATTTTGTAATTTTTAAGGAAAGTCCCTTGCCGTGGATATGAGCCACTCCGATTTCCCTCTCTCATTTTCAGACTGCCCTCAAACTTCAGGGAAAATTACGCCTCTTGGGAGATGACGTGGTCTCACGATGGCATTCCTCTTGCTGCCCCTCATCAAGGTATGGCTAGGAGAACAACTTTGATAAGGGAGATCCCATGAGAATTGTCGTTCCAATTGATGGGTCAATCTGTTCCACCTTTGCTGTTAAAGCTCTTGCACATTTTACGCCGCCTGAAGAATTGACGCTGGTCCATGCACTACAAATTCCCGATTTCAACTACCCGATGATTACGCCGGATCTCAGAACCGAAGCCCAGGAAGAAATCAAAGCCCAATTGCGA
>CABVRQ010000007.1:78597-85776 GCA_902500695.1 uncultured Nitrospira sp.
CTTACAAAAAATTCTTCTCCCCATTGAAGGGCAGGAAGACGCAGAAGCGGCGTTACAATTTTTGGCGCTCCAACCTTTTCGGCAACCGGTTGAGATCGAAGTGTTCGCGGTCTGGCCACAACCCCAACTCTCCTGGCCAACCACGGTGGGACAATCCGACGTCCTGGAAGCTCAAGCCATAGAGGAAGCCCAGGAACGCATGAAAGTTCTCACTGACCGGCTTACCCGGATGAACTTCGCCTGTCAGGCCCATGTCGGGATTGGCGATCCCGCCTATGCCATCCTGGAACAGGCCAAGTCTTCACAATCCGACTTGATCATGATGGGTACACATGGCCGGGGAGGATTCTCGCGATTTTTGATGGGAAGCGTGTCGCATACCGTGCTACACCAATCCCCTTGCCCGGTTTTGATTGTCCGGTAGACGTTCAGAAACGTGAGGACCGGCTGCCTTTTTCCTGTTGATGACATCTGCTACAGGGTTGTTCCGACAGAATGAGGCGAACTGCTACGAAAGAAAAGGGACAGAATATATTCATGGAAGGATTATGCAGGAACCCTGCAGTCGCCTCTTCCATAAAACTGTTGGCATATCCATTGCTATCTATCAGGTATAAGGATGATCGAAAATTTTTCTTCCTGGGTACAAAAGGAGGTGACGAAATGAGTGCCATTACACGTTGGGATCCGTTTCGAGAAATGGATGAATTACAGGGTCGGCTTTCAACTTTATTCGGCCGGGCACCGGTCAGAAAAGAAGGGGAGCGTCAAGAAGCATTGCGCGTCGCCGAATGGGCTCCCCTGGTAGACATCACAGAAGACCCAAAAGAATACCTGGTCAAGGCCGAGCTTCCCGAAGTCAAAAAGGATGAAATTAAAATCGGTGTGCAAAACGATGTGTTAGTCATTTCCGGTGAACGAAAGTATGAGAAGGAAGAGAAGGACAAAAAGTACCATCGGATCGAGCGAGCCTATGGGAGCTTTTCACGGAGTTTCACTATCCCCGAAGATGCCGATCCCGAGAAAGTCTCGGCGGAATTCAAGGAGGGTGTGTTGCACGTCCATTTACCAAAAAGCGACCGGGCAAAACCAAAAAGTATTACCGTGAAAGTTTCATGAGAGAGCGGGTTCCCCCTTCTGGATTGAAAGGAGAACCCGGGGACCCGGTGATGACCATACGACCATTGACAGCAAGTCGAGTGAGAAAAGTCACTTCATCAAAGTAAGGGAGATCATCCACACATGTACAACCTTCGAGAATGCCTATTTCGCAGGGTTTGGCTTCTGTCCATTGGATTTCTTCTCTTAGGGGGCATGCTCCCGACCAACGCGCAACCCCTCCAAGAAGTGAAAGTGACCATAGAGGGATATACGTTTCACACCACTCAGATGCCTCTTCAACTGGACACGGAGACCATTATCTACATCACAAACAAGGATACGGTCCGTCATGATTTTGGATCAGACATGTTTGTGAATACTCTGACCCACGTCGAAAGTAAGGGAGTCGTGACCTATGGAAAGGGTGTGGAAGGCGTCTATCTTGAGCCTGGCCAGGAGGCATCAATCCGTTTGATGCTGAACCACTCCGGTCGATTCCAATTTCAATGTTCGATCCATAAGGAGATGAAAGGGGAAATTCTACTCCTGACCGTGGACGCCGTGTAATCGGTAACCTCTGAATTCCCGATGGGTTGTGGTCGGATGCCCGAGTAATTAAAATCTCTGAGTAGGGCTATCTTGCTTTCACTTTAAGGCGAAAGGCCAATACAATTATGGTCAAGATCGTAACCCATGTCCTGTTTCCCACCGACTTTTCACCAAGCTCCGCCCCTGCATTTCGATATGCGGTGGAATGGGCCAAAGTGTTTGAAGCCCAACTGACCATTCTCCATGTCCATTCTCTGCAACCGGGGCTGGATATTGACGCAGGAGTCGCTCAACAATTCCTGGATGAACAACGGAAGGTGGCACGGGAAGAGTTGGAAACACTCCTGGCCGGGGCCCGGCAACAAGTTCCCAAGGCATCTATAGAACTGCTGGCAGGGCTGCCGTCGGAATGCATTTGCGAGGTTGCCAGGGAGAAAAAATGCGATTTAATTATGATGGGAACTCACGGGTGGACCGGGTTCAATCGCGTCTTATTCGGA
Organism: uncultured Nitrospira sp.; assembly: GCA_902500695.1. Classification (GTDB taxonomy): domain Bacteria; phylum Nitrospirota; class Nitrospiria; order Nitrospirales; family UBA8639; genus Nitrospira_E. Next base: position 80,748 of record CABVRQ010000007.1, read on the forward strand.
AGCGTGGCGGAACGGGTGATTCAACGAGCCCCATGCCCGGTCCTGTCCATTCCTCACCGGGAATCAGTGGATATCTCAGCGATGCATCCCTTGCAAATCCTCCCGCGACAAGTCGTCCTGCCTTTGGAATTCTCCGATTGCTCGATGGAGGCCTATGAATATGCGATCCAAATTGCGAAATGGTTTGATGTGCCGCTGACCTTGGTCCATGCCATTGAACCATTGTCCTACAGTTTGGACTTCACCCTGACTCATCCGCTTCAAGAAAAAACCAACCGGGATAAGGTCGAAAAGCGATTGGCTGATCTTACCGCTGTTCTGTCCGAACAGGGCTTATCCGCGCGATACGAGTTACTCGATAAACCAACCGTGGATGGCATTCTTGAGACCAGCGCGATCCAGCAGGCTGATCTGATTGTCATGGGGACCCACGGTCGAAAGGGACTGACCCGTATGATCCTGGGGAGCACGGCTTATAAGGTGCTCGAACAAAGCCCCTACCCTGTCCTCACAGTGAAAAGTCCAAAATTCGAGGGAGGGCATCATCCGTCATCTGAAAATGAACAGACCCCATCCTCCGCAAGGTGAACCCTGAACCCGTGACAATAGAGAACAACCACGCCCACCCCTCAGCCGGAACAGCCGAAGGCCTTCGCAATCTGTTAGCCCGATTGGAACTTCAATCCGTCCAACCAGATTTTCAGTTACAACGACAACTGGCCTTAAGCCACGCCCTTCAGCCCTATTTACATCCACTCATGGTTCCGCCCCTGGTTCCCCTGCCGGAGGAAGAGGACCTGGCCAAGTGGTACCTCTATGCTGATTATTTGCCAACTGACGGCCATGCTTCTCTCATCGAACAAGTGCGGGACCTGGTAACGGAACATGTCCCGCAAGAAGAACGGGTCTGGCTGGATTCCTTGCGACATTCCTACATGGATCTGCTCGAGGTGCAAGATATGGCTCACGGGAATCAGACTACTCAGACCCGTCTGCAATCGTTGGGGGATAAACAGATATTTGCTGTTTTCCTCCCAGTGGCAAGCGTGCCATACAACGTTGGACATGTCCTGTTCACCCGGCTCCTTCGGGGGTTGACCGACATACGCCTGCCTGGTCCGCCACTCATTCTTTCCTCCAGCATGGGAAAGGCGGTCCTTGAATTGACCAATGAGAAGCGACGGGAAATCGAGATTGGCACAGGCAATTTCGCTCTTTCAGAATGGGCAGAATTCGCCAAGAGCTACGGGTATACAATGATGTGGAGTGTCGCCAAGGTGCGACGAGGAGCCTGGGCTGTCGTGGACTCACAAATCGACTATCTAAATGCCCATGGCGAAACCTTTCTTTATGCCATCGCCCTGTATGAACACCATGACTTGCGTGTGCTGACTAACGGGCTTCGTGGATTTGATCAGTTCACTTCCGCGCAAGAAAAGGCCCGCAAACCCGCGTCATCCGTTTTACAAACCGACACCTTAACGTGGCTATGGCTCCCACCACATGACCCATCCGGTGCCACAGAATACCCCGTCGCCCGTTTGACCTTGACACCCACACAACTATTTGTCGAAACCGATTCTTCAGACCGGCTGGATATCATCAAGCATCAACTGGCCGCAACCTTTGGCTTCTCACTACATTTCCAGGGGGAAACCACCGCTCCCCCTCAACATAGGACTCCTGAAGTGAATCTTTTATCAGACAGCTATATCGCTCCCCCCACCATCGTCTCCCAAGAAGAAGAGCAACTGATCCTCGCCTCATTGCTTGAAACTGTCTATTTGGAATGGGCAGAAACGCCTTCCCCGCTTTTGAAAGCTCAAAGCCCTCGCCATTATTGTGCTGCGCAACACGACACCAAAGACGTCGAAGCTATCATTGATCAAATGGAACAACATGATCTGGGTAGGCGACGCACGGGCAAACCCGCTTACAATTACAACATTCTCCGTGGTCACATTGGGCTCTAAGATACAAGGGAACCATGGCTCACGACTTTTTTGAACCTCCTCCGCCAGGACTCTTATCACGCCAGGATTTTTCGCAGCTGATTCATGTTCTCCAGAATCTTGGCTATCGAATCCTGGGGCCGGTCCTCTCCAACGGCGCAATTCAATGGGACGAAATTACCCGGGTAGATGACCTCCCGATCGGATGGAAGGACCAGCAACGCCCAGGAAACTATCGGCTGGAACCAGACTCTAGCGCCAGATATTTCAATATCGTTCACGGCCCACAGTCTCTCAAGCCACTGGTGTTTACGCCCCGAGAAACTCTGTTAGTCCTGGACCGCCAAGGAAAAACCTTTTCTGCCAAAGAAACCGTCCCTGAGATACCACGAACCGCCGTGCTGGGAGTGAGAGCATGCGATCTTGCTGGACTTGGCATTCAAGATCAGATTTTCCTGAACGGTTCCTATCCTGATCCCTACTATCAACAGCGACGGAAAAATCTTCTCCTCATCGCCGTCAACTGCACAAGGGCATTGGAGACCTGCTTTTGCGCCTCAATGGGCACGGGGCCAAAAGCCCAAGGAGGGTACGATCTCAGCCTGACGGAGGCCGATGACGATTTTACGATTGAAGCCGGAAGCACTGCAGGCCTAAAGGTCTTGGAGCAGCTTGCCTGCTCGGTTGCATCTGAAAACAGGATCAAACAGGATGAGGAACGAATAGCCGCCTGCGCAGCCAGCCAAACGCGGACCATTCCGCATGCTTCGTTACCCCAAGCATTATATGATGCCCACGATCACGCTCGATGGGACGAGGTAGCCGCACGATGTCTGGCCTGCACCAACTGTACGATGGTCTGCCCCACTTGCTTTTGTCATGGGGTGGAAGAAACTCCATCCCTGGACCACCAACAATCCGAACATGCTCGAGTCTGGGATTCGTGTTTCACGTCAGATCACGGATTCATCCACGGAAAAAATTTTCGTCCTACCACCAAAGACCGGTACCGCATGTGGCTGACTCACAAATTAGGGTCATGGATTGATCAATTCGGCATGTCGGGTTGTGTCGGTTGCGGACGCTGTATCACCTGGTGCCCGGTAGGCATCGATCTGACCGAAGAAGTTCACGCCCTCTGTCAGCCCCCCGAATAACCAAAATTCAGTGAATACGGGGACAGGTCGGTCCCATCGACATTACCAGGCTACTTGTGCGCGATGGGTTTCTCTGTAAACAGGAAATCCTTCAAATGTTTGGAAAATGTCGGATCCTTGCGGCGAATCCATTCGAGGACCATCGACGCATGCTCCTTCTCCTCATCACGATTGTGCTTAAGGATGGCCTTGAGGTCCCCGTCTTTGCACGCATCCGCGCGCTGATTGTACCAATCAACGGCCTCCAGTTCTTCCATCAATGAGACAATGGCCCGGTGCATATCGCGTGTTTCATCGGACAATTCCTCAATGGGTTCGTGATAGCCGACACTCGCCATATTCCGCTCCTCCTCTGGATTTAAGATGATGAATCATAATGATGAGCACGAAACCACTAATATGGGATAGGCAACCGCATGAGGGAGAGGTTTTCCCATAGGGCGGACTCTAGGCTCTGACCTTTGGGATGTCAATTATTACCCCCATCAGTGCGTCTCGAAAAGTATTATCCTCATATACATTTACTCGGCAGCCCAGCAGATCGGCAATCACCTCTTCAACTCTTTGCGGATTTGCCGATTTGAACTTCCAGTGAACACACTCCACCAGGACACCCGGATGCAGGTTTACCTTGCAGGGTGACATCAAGATTGGGAGGAACAGTGAAGGTCCTGAGGACTTCCTGGAAAGTCAGCGGTGAGGTGCGGTTCCATGGGAGCAAGGAAAGACAACGTGCCAGCAGACAGTACCCTGTGAAACAGAGTATCAATGTGCCTATAGCCGGAATCCAATAGAAAAATTGAAGTGGCGGCAGATACAGCACGACCAGGAGAAGCACATATGCGATACGAAGTTGCGCAGGAAAAGACGAGGCATTTTCTTCGCGTGCAAAAAACACCAAGGCTTGAATGGTGGAAATGAGGATAGCCAGAAAAAAGTAAGTCGGGTCAACGAGCAGGCCGGCCAGTAAGCAACCGGCAAGGCATAACCAGATCCACCAGGTGTAATCGGACAGACGGATAAATCGCATCATGGAGCATAGAATACGACACATCGAGAAAAATGTAAAAACTTAGATTTCACCATCCAGGCATTGGACGAACATTTAATGATTCGGTTAAAGCTTAATCATGTTGTCATCCTGAGCCAGAGGCGAAGGATCTGTGCCCAGCAGAATGACCTCACCTCCCAGAACGTATGCGTGTCATTCATCACTTCCATCACTTCGCAAACAATATCTACCCTATGGCACTCACGCTTTTACGCTTTCAATCATACCCATACAGCCATTTGGTCGTCCCGTGATGAATGTTTTTAACCGAATGACAGGCTTCTTTTGGAATGAATACCTCATCCCCCGGTTCAGCGATAACCTCTTCACCCTCAATATTCATTCGCAATTTTCCTTCAACAACGGTGACCAGCTCGTTGGTCGAATGAACGAAATCATTCCACTCTCTTCCCGGAGGATCAATAAAGACATCGCACGAGTATCCGCGCTGGCTCCAGGACCGTGCCACCTCCTGGCGATTAAGTGGGAGGGGATATTTTTTGCAGGTCATATATTCCAAGTCGCTGTCCTCCGCGCTACCGCTTGGAATAAATTTCTTTGTGCCTAATCTTCAGTTCCAAATATTCTTTATCTTCTCTGACTTTCTTCCACTTCTGATAAAAGATTTCAGCTGATTCGGCCTTCGCTTCATCTTCTACAACCGGCAGGATTTCTTTGCTTTGTTGACTATACTTACGTCCTGATTTGTGATTGGCATACCGTCTGGACCTCGTATAACCCCTCTGCAAGTCTTTACGTGCCATATCCATCCCCACAAATTCCCCTTTGGGTTTTTATCACTTAAATAATTGGTAAATAAAGGTGGCCTCCTTTAGAGACATCTTGTGATGTTTACATGTTCAATAGTG
>CABVRQ010000008.1:0-37201 GCA_902500695.1 uncultured Nitrospira sp.
TTCTGATTCTGCGCCCCGCATCATCACCTGTATGAATCCCTACACTGCAAACAGATGAACCCGTTAGCCGATCATTGGCGAAAACCTTGGGTTATCGAATGGACCAAAAACCTGTTAGACAGTTATGCCCATTGGCTGGAAAAAGAACTGATTCCCCGTCAGGGTACTTCACTGGAACAGGCGGAACATTTGTTCACCTGCCCATTTGTAGTCGTCTCTCATGGACTTCAGGATGATCCCATCATCAATTATGGAAACCGGACCGCGTTAACCCTGTGGGAAATGGATTGGGACCAACTGACTCAAACGCCCTCCCGACAAACGGCCGAGCCCGTGAATCGTGAAGAACGGGCCCGCATGCTGCATCAGGCAAAAACCAAGGGGTTTATTGCCGATTATCGTGGAGTCCGGATCTCCAGATCCGGAAAACGGTTTTTAGTGGAACGCGCCACGGTATGGAACATTCACAAACCGGATGGGACCCCGCTAGGCCAGGCGGCCACCTTTTCAACCTGGACGTTCCTATAGGTAGGCGAACGTCTCCTCCTCATCTCACATCTGACCTTTCCCTTATGATTACGGATCTGCCAAGAAAGGGTGTCCAGGCTTTCGCTTGCCCTGAGGATTTTACCTGGGCTATGGTGCCGGTGAGGGTGACGACTGACTCTTTAGCCATTTTCCATGAGTAACGCGGCATGATTTTAGCGGCTGACATCGGCGGGACAAAAATCAATCTGGCCCTGTTTGACTGGGATAAGGAACGGGTAGACCCTATTCGGGAAGATACGGTTTGGACCGCTGATTACGAGTCTTTCGAGGAAGTGTTGACCGAATTTCTCGAAGAACCGGCTTCGACCGACTCCGAATCAGAAGAAGCCCCAGACGACAACGAGGCCCTTTCGTCTGAACCTACCGCTCCTTCTCCCCTGGGACCCCTAACCGCCGCCTGCTTTGGGGTGCCGGGACCAGTCTTGAATAATACCTGCAAAACCACAAATATTCCGTGGACCATTGAAGGCGACAAACTCGCGGAGTTCCTGAATATTGCACATGTCCGTTTATTGAACGATTTGGAAGCCACCGCCTATGGGCTCCAGCTTCTTCGACCGGAAGAAATCGAGGATCTCAACCCCAACGCTCCTTCTCCCCCACCTGATGGCACGCGGGTATTATTGGCCGCTGGAACAGGCCTGGGAGAATCGCTGCTCCTCTGGACAGGGAAGGACTATCACATCTGTCCGTCCGAAGGGGGGCATTCGGATTTCGCACCCAATAACGATTTGGAAATCGATCTGCTACGATATTTGCGAACCAGCTATTTACATGTGAGTTACGAACGGGTTCTTTCCGGCCCCGGTCTCCATAGCATTTATCAATTTTTCCGGGACACCAAGAAAAACGAGCCCACCTGGTTTGCCGAAAAGCTCCCCACCGGCGATCCGGCAGCATTAATTACGGAAGCCGGACTGACGGGCAAACCGGATATTTGTAAAGAAGCCCTGCAGCTCTTCGTCTCTATTTACGGGGCCGAAGCTGGCAATATGGCACTCAAGACCCTGGCAATGGGCGGCGTCTATCTTGGCGGGGGCATTGCCCCAAAAATCATATCCGCGTTACGGGAAGACACCTTCATGAAAGCATTTCTAGCAAAAGGCCGATACAAACGGTTACTGGCCAAGATACCCGTTCGGGTGATTTTGAATCCCCATACCGCGCTGCTCGGAGCGGCCTCCGTCGCTGCCGGTATGGCCGGCTAATACCATGAAATCAACATATCCGCGTGGTATACAGAATCTCCAAACCATATTCTCCATCGGATGTCATATTGACGAACCATTGTATTGGTTCTTTCTACCCTCCCTTCTGACGTTTTGCCTGCTATGACCCGCAGCGCACCAGTCTTCGAAAAAAAAGGTCCGCTCGTTTCAATGAGCACTATGGTATACGTCCGTTTGCCAGTGAATAATGTCCGCGCCTGAGACCCCTTATGCCATCCTCCTCGACGCCATTGACACCCGATCAGCAAAAAGCCCAAGCCGCACTGAAAGCCCTGGAATTTATACAGGATGGACAGATCTTGGGACTCGGCACCGGTTCGACTGTCCATCATTTTTTGACGGCCTTAGGCCAGCGCGTCCAACAAGGATTACGAGTTCGTGGCGTGCCGACCTCACAAGCCACAGCGGTCTATGCCAGACAATTAGGCATTCCTTTACTGAACAATAATGAACCATGGGACATTGATGTGGCGGTGGATGGTGCCGATCAGGTCGATACACAACTGAATTTGATTAAAGGAGGCGGCGGGGCATTATTGCGGGAAAAAATCGTGGCGAAAGCAGCCCGGCAATTCATTGTTATTGTGGATCAGGCCAAACGGGTGGCCCATCTTGGGCTTCCTTTTCCCTTACCCGTTGAAATTGTGCCATTCGGTTGGCGAACAACACAACGGCATCTTGAGAATCTTGGCTGGCCTGCTCCTTTGCGTCACAGAGCCGGGCAGCCTTTTCTCACAGACAATGGAAATTATGTGGCGGATCTCCATATTCCTGAAATTACCCACCCCTCCGCACTCGAATCCTCTCTCAGCCAGATTCCTGGCGTGGTTGAATGCGGGCTCTTCCTGATGATGACATCCTTGGTGATTTCAGGCACAAATAATGGTCCCGTGCTCAGTCGCGCATCTTGAGTCCTGCCCCTTCTCTGGTAGAATTACTAGAAGCCTGTTCGCCATTAAATGCAACGCCCTTGCCTTTAAAGTTGATAAAATGGGAAACAAGAATAAGGTTTTAGAAACCATCGCTTTGTTATGATAACCCTCTAAAGACAAGAGGAGTGAGGTATCCTGCATGAGAGGACGATATCCATTGCGAACATCCCCCATAAGAACCAGGCGCCATTTTTGGATGGTCGCGATCACGGTGGGTCTCCTGGGAATCACCCACATTCAATGCTCCCAGGCACCATCCTCCGCCTCTCCCGAGCCCGCCCCATCCATAACCGCAACCCCAAAGGGGACCGAGCTGCCCGTCCCGGTTGTTCATGCAGCTGATTCACCGGTTAAGATCTCGACCCCTCTTCTGGCCTCCAACGAAACCTTTGTCAAAATCGCCAAAGAGGCGATGGCCTCCGTCGTGAATATCTCCGCGATCAAACGCGCAGCCCAAGCTCCCGACAGTAATCCCCTGCTTGAAGATCCATTTTTCCGGAGGTTTTTTGGAGAAGAATTTGAACGGCGGTTCAAACAACCCCGCGAACGGCCGGAGCAAGGCTTAGGCTCCGGCGTGATCGTCAGCGACGACGGGTACATCGTCACCAATAATCACGTGGTGGAACAGGCGGATGAGTTGATGGTCCTCTTGGGAGATAAACGGAAACTTCCGGCAACACTGATTGGCACGGATCCCAAAACCGATTTAGCCGTCATCAAGATTGAAGCCAACGGACTATCCACGTTACCCTGGGGAAATTCTGCCGCTCTGGAAGTTGGAGAATTGGTATTGGCGGTCGGCAACCCGTTTGGATTGAATCAAACGGTCACGATGGGGATTATCAGCGCCGTGGGCCGCGCCAATGTCGGGATTGTCGATTATGAAAATTTCATTCAAACCGATGCCGCCATTAATCCAGGCAATTCCGGAGGCGCTCTCGTCAATCTGCAAGGCCAACTCATCGGCATTAATACCGCCATCTTCTCTCGAACAGGCGGCTATATGGGTATTGGCTTTGCCATCCCCAGCCAAATGGTAAAAAATGTGATGCAAAGCCTGATCGGACACGGGAAAGTCATTCGTGGTTGGCTTGGCGTGTCGATTCAGGAATTATCCCAGGACCTCGCTACCCAATTCGATGTGCCTGATACCCAGGGCGCCTTGGTGGGGGATGTGTTTAGCGAAAGCCCGGCAGGCCAAGCCGGATTGAAACGTGGCGATATCATTCGCACCTACAATGATGTCACCGTGAAAGATCCGAACCATTTGCGCACGCTTGTGGCCGAAACGACACCGGAAAGTTCGGTTCCTCTTGAGGTGTGGCGACGCGGCAAAATTGTCAATCTCTCAGTTTCCATCACCGAAATGCCTAAAGATACCGCTGCATTGACGGAAATGGCTCCTAGTTCAATCTCAGGTAATCACGCCCTCTCAGGGCTTTCGGTGGAGCCCGTCCAGCCTGGACAAACACGCGATGGCCAGGGCGTGATCGTGACCAAAATCAACCCGAACTCTCCGGCTGAACGAGCCGGCGTTCAACCGGGTGATGTGATACTGGAACTGAATCGCGCTCCTATTGGATCCGTGAGGGATTTCGAACAGCTTGTGAAGCAATTGGAAGCTCAAACCTCCGTCCTCGTGCTCTTGCAGCGCGGAAAAGGCGCCATTTTCCTAACTATCAAACCGTAGCGACAGGGCCGGTGCCTCTCCTTCGCCAGACCTGACTACCTGATGGCCGAACAACCATGACACCATTTTGTTCATTTAGAACATTCCTTCAAATGGGCCAACTGCTCTGCTTCGTAGTCCTTCTGCTATCCCCCGTTTCCACACAACCGATTCTGTGGGCCTCTTCTCCACAGATTGCCATTCAATCAGAACCGCCATTTTTTTCTCCCAACCACCTGATGATCCGTTTTGATACCGCCCTCACGTGGAAAAATCAAACTGGTGAAGCGCATTCCATAGTCGCAGACGACTGTCAGTCCCGCTCGCAATGCTCATTTGATTCAGGAGTCATTCGACCCGATCATCAATTTGTCTTAACCCGGTTAGCCCCAGGGGCCTATCCTTATCATTGTGGACTCCATCCATTTATGCGGGGCCTATTAACCGTCCAAGCACCAGCCTCTCCCTCCTCTGATATCTGATTCAAGAGCCCTATTTTTGATTGTTGCGACCGTTCTCCCTAGTCAACACTGGTTATTTTACGTCTTTGGCCAAAATCACCTGCCCTTTTTTCGTTGCATGCCATAAGTCCCTAATGGTACATTTCTGACTTCCCTGGTAAGGGGAGAGAGTACAAATACCATTTATCACGAACAGACAGAGACTGGTCCCATCGTCTAGGCTGGTCTAGGACGGCACCCTCTCAAGGTGCAGACACGGGTTCAAATCCCGTTGGGATCACCAATTGCTATAGGAGCTGGCGTTCGCCCCTTCCTAATTGTTCGCACCCGCACCCGTTAGAATCAGACTACTCGTACTCCCGTCTGGTTTTTTCTTTCATCTAAGCCGTAAGGATCTGTGATGACTACGAGAACTTTTCATGATGGCGAAAGCGACGGCCTGGAAGCCCTGGAGGCTCTGGATCCGGAAACGATTGAATCTTTTTCCGACCTTCTGACGGCCATGAAAAAAACAGCCTTTGGCGGGCGTCGTCTTGGCGATGCCTTTGAGATTTTGAATAAAATGGTCGAGGATCCTGATTGTACGGTGATCTTGACCTTGTCCGGGGCCATGACCATTGCGAAAATGGGAAAGATTATTTGCAGTATGATCGACCGAAACATGGTGCAGGCCGTCGTTTCCACAGGGGCGTTGATTGCTCATGGCTTGAGCGAAGCCGTAGGTAAAACACACTACAAATATCACCCATCCATGACGGATACCGAGCTCTATGAAAAAGGTTATAACCGGGTCTACGACACGCTGGAGATGGAAACAAATCTGAACCACGTCGAACGGGTCGTCAGCCAAACCTTAAAGCGTATGACTCCGGACACCCCCATCTCCTCGGAAATCCTGACTCGAGAAATCGGCAAAACACTCCACGACGATTACGAAGGCCCAGGGATTTTAAAAAGTGCCTATGAGCAGGGTGTCCCGGTCTATATTCCTGCATTTACCGATTCTGAAATGGGACTGGATGTCTCCATTTGGGCCATGAAGGAAAGACGACAATCTCAAACCCAACCTCCATCCCCCGATCTCTCAGATCAGGAAATCTGGCAGGTCTTGCAGCAATCTCGCCCGGCGTTTAATCCGTTCTTGGATCTCAATAGTTATACGGAAAAGCTGCTGTCTGCCAAACGGTTAGGGATTTTCACCATCGGTGGCGGCGTTCCCCGCAATTGGGCACAACAAACGCCCCCCTACATCGATATTCTCAATCTCCGGATGGGTACACAATTAACCCCTCCGCGGTACCAGTACGGAGTTCGCATTTGCCCGGAGCCTGACTACTGGGGTGGCCTCAGCGGATGCACGTATGAGGAAGGTGTATCATGGGGAAAATTTGTGCCTCGAAAAGAGGGTGGGATGTTTGCTGAGGTTTTGAGTGATGCCACAGTGGTCTGGCCTCTTCTGATGATGGGACTCCTGGAAAGAGCCCGTCGCCGGTAAATTCAACACCTGGCACACGACTAACCTCTTACCTCGACATGGTCCGCCAGGAATGCAACAATAATGGTAATGGAGTGAGAATGAATATTGCCCAGTTCCTCAAATCGACCTCAGTGTTCGGCATCCTTCTCGGCACCCTGCTCATGAGTCCCATGACTCATGGGAAAACTCCGGATTTTTTGATCCAGGATGATGATGTGGTGCGAGGGAATCCCAAGGCTCCTATTACCCTGCTGGAATACTCGGATTTCACCTGCGGCTATTGCGAAAAGTTTTTTCATGAGACCTTTCCCAAATTGCTTTCAGAGTATATTGAGACCGGAAAAGTGCGATTTGTCTATCGGGACTTTCCGAGAGGCATGGGTAGCCCACTCCGAGCAGCCGATGCTGCCCGATGCGCAGGAGAGCAAAATGCCTATTGGCCCATGCATGATCGTCTTTTTAACAGTGCAGGCCAGTTGGCTCCGGATAATCTCAAACAATATGCCAAAGACCTCAACCTCCACGGCGAGCAATTTTCGGAATGCTTGGCTTCGCATCGCTATATGAAAGATATTGAGAAAGATTTACAGGATGCGGGATCCCTGGGAATTCGTGGCACGCCGGCATTCGTCCTCTTTCCTACAACCCTTCCAGAAGATCCTCATCTCATTTTGATTCCAGGCGCCTTCCCCTATGAGACGTTCAAGGAAGAAATTGATAAATTGCTCAAGCTTCATGGAGCCTGAACCTCTTCGATCTTTTTACCAGTACCGTGCTCTACTCACATCAAAGGGACATAAATGCTTCATTCATTCGCTCTCCACGCAATTCCTCATTGATCTGACAGCGTGATTAGGTGTACATTTGCACAGGGAATACTGATATTCATGTTTTAACTCAGAGAACAGGTTTGATGTCATGACTGAATCCCAATCTTTCTGGCCTGTTGAATGCGCACAAGGTGAACCGGATTTATTTGTGTGCTTGACCTGTTTTGATGAAGTATTCAGAGCCAAGATGCCGGTCGACGGGTGTCCGAGTTGCGGAGCCATTGCCGCATTCGAACCATTTAGTTTGGACGCGATCAGGGAATGGGGGACGGAGAATCTCATTCAAAAAGCTGAGCATTTGCCTTCCTCGTCCAATCCAGGTTCTGACCAGCCAGCTTCATCAATCTAACCACCTCTATTTCACGAGGTTCTCAACTTTTCATGACTGTGGCCACGGCAAAGCCAATTCTTCTAGGCGGCCAATGGGTCAAGACCTCCTCTGCGGAGCCGGTTCGCAACCCCTATTCCAATGAGGTGTTGGCCATGGTCTGCCAGGCCGAGCCTGAGCACATCCACCAGGTCACCAACTCTGCCAAACGGGTCTCCTCCGAATGTGCCAGAATACCGGCATATGCCAGAGCAAAAGCACTCCTGCACATCGCGACTGGCCTATCCACTAGACGGGAAGAATTTGCGTCCACAATTTGTCAGGAGGCCGGCAAACCAATTACTGACGCACGACGTGAAGTTGATCGAGCCATTCAGACCTTTCGCCTGGCCGCAGAGGAAAGCACGCGCATCCCTGGAGAAATCCTTCAAATGGATCTCACCCCAGGGGGAGAGGCGTATTCTGGATCTGTCACACGCTTCCCGATCGGGACGGTTCTTGGCATTACCCCATTTAATTTCCCCCTAAATTTGGTAGCCCACAAAGTGGCCCCTTGCCTGGCGGCGGGAAACCCGATGGTATTGAAACCAGCCCCGCAAACCCCGTTAACTTCGCTCATGTTGGGGGAAGTTTTTTTGACGACGGAACTACCTCCGGAAATGCTGACGATCATCCCCTGTTCCAATACTTTGGCGGAACAGATGGTGATCCATCCCAACTTTCAAGCCTTGAGCTTTACCGGCTCTATGACGATTGGGTGGATGCTGAAAGGAAAAGCCGGTTACAAGCGGGTTCTACTCGAACTCGGAGGCAATGCCGGAGTGATCATAGAACCGGACGCCAATCTCGATGTGGCCATAGACCGGTGCGTGGCGGGAGGGTACGGATACGCCGGACAAACCTGTATTTCTGTGCAACGAATTTTCGTCCATGAATCACGGTACGACGACTTTCTCAAGGCTTTTGTCGACCGCGTTCGATTATTGCCCATGGGCGATCCCTCGCTCGAAAACATCGTCGTCGGCCCCCTCATTAGCGAACAAGCCGCCCGCCGAGTCGAGACATGGATCCAAGAAGCCGTTTCGCAAGGAGCAATAGTCATGACCGGCGGGACGCGCAAGGATTCATTCATTGAACCTGCAGTCCTGATTCACGTCAGCAACACCATGAAGGTCTGTTGCGAAGAAATTTTCGGACCGGTGGTCACTGTCACACCCTATGCAAACCTCGAAGAAGCGTTTGCCCTGCACAATGATTCTGATTTCGGCCTCCAAACAGGAATATTCACCGGCAACATCGACACGATGCATCAGGCATACTCACGATTAGAGGTCGGTGCGCTCCTGGTGAATGAAATTCCGACTTTTCGGGCCGATCACATGCCCTATGGAGGAATCAAACAGTCAGGATTAGGGCGAGAAGGGGTTCGGTATGCTATTCAGGAACTGACCGAGCCTAAATTATTGCTGGTCAAAAGATCTTCTTGAGGCCTCTTTGTTTTTTTCTTGAACGTTCAGTCCTTACGATCTTGCACCTTACCAACCACTCTTGGTAAAAATACCGGCGTACGTGGCAAGGTTGTTCTTTCCCGTGGCTGTCCGAATCGTCCATGCTTTCCCATATATAGTTTTCGTAGACAAATTGAAGCGCGAGGTTGGGAATCAGATTCGACGATCACCTGGTCATATCCTGCCTATCCCATTCCACCACTAACTGATTAATGAAGGAGTCGCGATGGTCCCAACGCAAATGTTTCTCACCAGAGGTGTGGGTGTCCACAAGGAAAAACTGACATCCTTCGAAGAAGCCCTCCGGAGCGCAGGAATTGCGTATTGCAACCTGGTGACCGTCTCATCCATTTTTCCTCCAGATTGTAAAATCATCCCGAGAAAACGTGGTGAACAGTTACTCAATCCAGGTGAAATTACCTTTTGCGTCATGGCCAGATCGGAAACGAATGAGCGGAATCGCTTGATTTCGGCCTCAATCGGTTTGGCCATTCCCTCTGGTAGGAAAGTTAATTATGGCTACTTGTCGGAACATCATGCTTATGGCGAAACGGACGAAGAGGCGGGAGAATACACCGAGGACCTCGCAGCCCAAATGCTCGCAACCACTCTTGGCATTAAATTCGATCCAAATGTCGCCTGGAAAGAACGTGAGCAGGTATTCAAAATGGGAAGAGATATTGTTCGAACTCAGAACATTACACAATCTGCGATCGGGAAACCGAATCTCTGGACCACTGTAGTGGCGTGTGCGGTATTCATTCCTCTCGAAAACATCACTGAAGATCCAAAGCCTCGACACAAAAAATCAAAATAGGGTCGTTGAGGGGTCACTATTCGGGTGAATGTTTACATCTGCCCTTTGGTCCTTAGCCATAAGACAAGACCAAATTCGAACATCTTCCCCACCCAGTAGGAATAACTCTTATTTACCAGGGTCGGTTCTTAACAAGAACCGGCCTTTTTCCTTACAGTGAAAATTCCGCCCATAAAACCGTATGGTCAGATGGCCCATCCTCTCGGCGAGGCTGAACATCCACCTTCACCGTATGGGAATGGGGAAGGAGTGGAGGAGTGACCAGAATATGGTCTATTCGCCATCCACGGTTCGCTTCCAGGGCTTCTGGTCGTCGATAATCCCAAAACGTAAATTGCTGTTGATGCGGAAAATGATGTCGAAACACATCCACGAATCCCCAGGACACCGTTTCCTGATAAGCCCGACGCACATCTTCATGGAAACACACATGCTTGAGATGTTTTTCGGGGCTATGCACGTCAACAGGCTCAGGGGCGACATTCATATCTCCACACCAAATCACAGGTTGGTCTGTTGAGCCCACACGCGAAAAATACCTTCTCAATCTCTGGAACCACGCTAATTTATAGGCATATTTCGGTGAATCAATCGAAAATCCTTGCGGAATATACGTATTAATAATGGTGATGCCATTGATCACCACCCGAGCCAGACGTGCGGGATCCTCTTGTGGCTCCCCGTCTTCTAAACCGAATGACACCAGTTCCGGTGGTGTCCTGGTGAAAATAGCGACCCCATTGTAGGATTTCTCACCACAAAAATTGATGTGATAGGGTAAATCGGCGAACGCTTGTAGGGGGAATTCATGATCTTGTACTTTGGTCTCTTGAAGACACATGACATCCGGATTGTGTTGCTGTAACCACTTGTGAAGAATACCGATCCGTTTTCGAATAGAATTGACATTGTAGGTCGCAATTTTCATCAGTCCAGATACTCCCATTCGTCACACATGCCACGCACATTCCTCAAAAAAAAGCTGATGCCCCACCCAACCTGAACCGTAATTAAGTAATTTGAATATGATCAAACATGCCTTCACCCCTGATGAATTGGCCCTCCTGGCCGATCGCGAATTTTTCCGGAAGAAGGCTACGATTTCGGTCAAAATCAAACAGATTCTGGAAGACCTCCAACAGCAACTTGAGGCTAAAATCGCGTTACAGCCGCTGTTGACTCCCGAAGGGTTCGATGCTCAAGCCAGGCAATTTGTCAAAGGCGAACATCTTGAAGATTTCCCATATCAATATCTAGATTTCCCCAGATTGTATACCCGTGAGACCAAGTTCGCGTTCCGATCCCTGATCTGGTGGGGACATCACATCGTCTTCGCTCTCATAGTTGAGGGCCCACTAGTGAAGCAATATCGACGCAATCTATTTAATCGATATTCGGAGGTGGCAGACCGAGATCTCTGCCTCTGTCTCAGCCCGTCTCTCTGGGAATGGAAGGCCGGACCAGGTTTGACCATTCCGATTACCCACGATCGACGATCAGAGATCGCCGCAACCCTTGATCATCGCACGTTCTTTAAAATTGCCAGATTTCTTCCAATAGATGATTCCGCGGTCAAAACCGGCACCATCGTTGATGAAGGGCTGAAAGCCCTTCAGGCCATCCTACCGATCATCAGGACATAATCGCAGACGCCATTTTTCCTCAATGATCTATCCCACAAAATGACTTCCCGCTCCTAGCTTTATTCTTCTTCAGCCAGGCCAAGCAATCCGGTGAGCTGATCGACCGAATAGGTCTGTGTGACTTGAAGAATAATCGATTGAATTCCCGCTGCCTTCAACAGAGTCTCCACAAATCGATCCCGGTCCTCACGTCCTGCCGCACTAGGAGCCTCCTTGTCCAAGGTAATGACCGTCATGACTTTAAGAGTCCCAGGATGCGCAAGAACAACGTCGCAGCGAACAGACTGAATCGTTCGCATGACCGCCCTTCGAGCTTCTTCATCTTTATCGACAACAGACAGAACACTGAGGAGGGGGATTTTGGCCAAAATCAGCATATGGTCACGGGCCGCGAGGGTAATCAGATTGTACAGTGTCGCCTCTTCCGGCGACATGAGGGGCCGAGCGGTCACCACGCTCTCACCGGATTCAGGACTCAAAGATGGTAGGGCCTCTGCTGGAAGGGGACGGCGCCAGATCCATCGCAACAAAAACACGGCTCCGAGCATGAAGCCAGCCAGAAGAATCAGGGAGAAGCTGTTCTGAGACATCAACCCGTCCATCATTTCGCCAGTGGGAAAAATCGCTTAACCATAAGAAGCATTCTAGGGAAGTCCGTGAATACCGGGAGTGACGGTCCCCAAAATAACCGGATGGCGAGCCCCCGTGACCTTAGGAAGATTGGCACAGACACCGTGCATTGTTTGATACGCCAGCACGGCAAAGGCCTGCGCTTCAAATGCTTGGCTGGATGCCCCACAATCATCCATACGCATCACGGGAATTGGATCGAACACACCGGACAGTTCTGACCAGAGTCGAGTATTCCGCACACCCCCACCGCCAATAATCAACTCATCAGAGACCTCTTTCGTCCACTTTTGGGCATCGTGAATCACCTGAGCAATAAACCGGCAGCTCGTCGCTAAGAGGTCGGAAAAAACCAAATGGCGACGCTGCGCTTGAGCCCACACTTGCTGGACATAGCCTTCTCCAAACATCTCACGCCCCGTGGATTTGGGAGGACGTCGAGCCACATAGGGATGAGCAAGCAGCCAACGAAGCAGACCCCCATCCACCTGACCCTTCAGGGCAAGACGACCACCCCGGTCAAATCTGGCTTTCCCCTTTGTCTCAATAGCCACCAATCCATCCAACAACATATTGCAGGGTCCTGTATCAAAAGCCCGAACCGCTGCCAAGTTTCCTCCGCCGGGTAGTACGGTCACATTGGCAATCCCTCCGAGATTGACTACCATTCGTGTCGCACGTTTCTGAGCAAAAAGAAGAGCATGGACATAAGGAGTCAATGGAGCCCCCTCTCCACCCACCGCCAGGTCTCTGGCTCGAAAATCCGATACAGTCGTGATTCCGGTACGTTCCGCAATCACATGGGGATCTCCTATCTGAAGTGTCGAACGGATCTGACCAATACCAGGCTCATAGATCGCCGCGGGCCGATGATGAATCGTTTGACCATGTGAGCCGATCAATGCCACTCGTTGAGGAGAAATGCCGGAATGTTTTATGGCTAACAACGCGGTTTTGGCAAATACTTCGCCCAGCACCACATTGAGGTGGCAGATTTGCCCTACGGCCCCCTGCTCACACACTTGTAAAATGAGTTGACGAAGCCTGGGAGCATAAGAACGACCAACATGTTTGAGTAGTGTACTCTTGAGACGATGTCCGGTTCCTTGAATATCCACGACCGCCGCGTCTACCCCATCCGCCGAAGTCCCTGACATCAATCCCACAACAATCACTGGTCACCTCGTTTTACTGACCTGGATGCCGCAATAAAATAACCATGGACACCTTCCAAATTTCTCCAGACCTCATCTCTACCCATTGAATGGAACCGTGGGAGGTGGAATCTCTTTGTTCCGATCCCAGACCATACCGGTCTGTTCTTTATCAGAAAATCCCAAGGAGGCGTAAAACCCCTGATAGCGCCTGGTGCAAAGCCAAAACAACTCCACTCGTTCCAGCTTGGGATGAGTTAAAATTCGCTGGATAATCCCTTTACCAATATCCCGATCCTGATAAGCCCGATCGACAATCACATCCCAAATCGAAGCCCGATAGATAAAATCCGTCAACACCCTCCCAAATCCGACGAGTCTGGGACCATCCCAGGCGGAAATGGCCACATCCGTATGAGCCAGCATGCGTTGAGTGTCATCCAATGAACGAGTACAAGCCCAATCCACTTGGCAGAACAAGGCCAAAAGCTCTTGCGCCTGAATGTCGTTGGAATCCAAAAAATTGATCATGCGTTGGCAGATTGTGGCAAGATGTATTACACTAAGTCTACTAGAATTACCTGACAAAAAACCGGAGTCGTGCCGATGTCGATGTTAGTCAGAAAATGTCCAAAATGCAGTAAGCTATTTTGGAAAAAAGAAGAAGAGATCCAATATGCCGACGAGAATACCTTGAAAGTCGTCTGCAATCACTGCCACCAGGTGTTGCGGATTCCGCTCATCACAGAAGGCGCCAATGCCGGTGCCCCGAAAATGGGCCATTAGTATTTTAAAAAGTTCACCTTCCAGTATCAGAGTCACGCATTTACCAATATTATAGCTAATCGAAATCCTCCTTCTCTCCTCTTTTTCATTAGACGTCTGACTGTATGCGACACGAACATTGGGCCGGGTTAGATGTGTGTATTACAGGTGGCGTGGATCGCCAAGGAAGCGGCGACGGACCCCTTGTAGTTCTCTTGCATGGATTCGGAGCGCCAGGGGATGATTTAGTCGCGTTATGGCGCTATCTCAATGTCCCGGATGAAGTCCGTTTTCTCTTTCCGGCTGCTCCCCTCGATCTGGGCATGGGCTTTGGGAACGCCCGAGCCTGGTGGATGCTGGACATGGAACGCCTCACACAGGCCAGAGCCCAAGGACAGTGGGATGCGTTGTCACAAGAAATTCCTCGTGGCTTGGCCCCCGCCCGCACCCAAATGCAAGAGGTCCTCTCCCTTGCCGCAGAAATCTTGTCTGTACCATCTCCATCGCTGATCCTTGGAGGATTTTCCCAAGGGGCCATGCTGGCGACCGACCTTGCCCTTCATACTGATTTACCTTTGGCAGGCTTGGCACTGCTATCCGGTACACTCATTGCCAAGCAAGAATGGCTCACCCGCCTGCCCAATCGCCAAGGTCTTCCGGTATTTCAAAGCCATGGCACTGACGATCCTATTTTATCGTTTTCCATGGCGGAGCAACTTCGTGAACACATCCAAACAGCCGGGTTACCTGTCAGTTGGGTAGAATTCCGCGGAGGTCATGAAATTCCCATTCAAGCGTTGAAGGGCCTCGAAGCCTTTCTGCAATCAAGCCTCTATCCTTCCCAGCTTTAATGAAAATAAATAAGTGAAGCAAAAGGTTAGGAGGCAGAAAGCAAAACATCGGCCTCCCCCTAGAAACCATCTATTCTGAGAAGATTCCAGAACCGCATTGCGTAGAAAATTCTCTCTCCGGTATAGTGTGGTCTGAACATTCCATCATTTTTGACCAGGATTGAACTTTTTCTATGATGACATTTGAAGAGCTGAGCACTCAACTTCAGCAAGCGTTAGGCGATGCCGAAGTCTCGGTCCTTGATCGAACAGGTACCATGGACCATTTTACGGTCAAAGTCATTTCCAATGCCTTTGAAGGAAAGAATTTGTTGGACCGTCATCGAATGATTTACCAAGCCCTCGACGCGCCCATGAAAGACGGACGCATTCATGCCCTAGAAATTCAAGCCAAAACCCGCAATGAAGCCCAAGGAGGATAAACCAATGAGTACGCCCATTGAAGACGAAATTAACAAAGAAATCGCCCAACACAAAATTCTCATTTACGGGAAAGGCACGAAGACTGCCCCTCAATGCGGATTTACGGTGGAGACCATGGAGTTTTTTAACAAATTCGGCTACCCCTATGAATTGATCAACGCCTTGCCAAGCCCTGAAAAACGGGAGGCCCTTTCAAAAATGACCAACTGGCCGACTTTGCCAAAAGTCTTCATAAATGGCCAGTTTTATGGTGATACCGATGTCTTGGGTCCGATGGAAGAAAAAGGGGAATTGCAGCCACTGTTAAAGGCAGCCTTTCCCGACCAAGCCAAATAAGAATTGAGCCAAAAGGCCACCGGTCCTGCAAGGCCCACCTCAATGAAGGGTGGGCCTTGTTGCTTGTCTCAAACCTTACCTCCGTCTGAACCCTCTGCCATCAAGCCCAGATTTTCCCATTGTCGATCACGCAACTTCACATACACACCCCAGACTCTTCATTACATTGATGCTTTTCGACAATGTTGCTTCTGCCTGACTCAGAGGTTGAACCCTGGCAGGGCTATCATTCATCTCTAAGTCCTCCGATCTTCTCTTTGACATATGAATTCTCTTGTTGGCCGTTTCTAGCTTATTGAGCTGGGTTTTTATCCATTTGTTCAACATTTCACGCGTAATCCCTTAAGCATGTTGCCTATTGTCCGATACGTTCAACCTGGAACCACTGAGGCAATGAGCAATCATGAGACATTCCATCTCAGTACCGAGAGCAAAAGCCAAAGGAGCCTCCAGGGCGCTACGGGTACCCTTGGTCACGTTCATTCTCGGTATGATCATTGGTCTGGGAATAGTGACCTGGTCTTCGGCCCTGGGAAGTCATTTGACGCTACCCGGCTCCCAAGACTTGAGTCATGGAGATGAATCTGACTCTCAGCCTTTCATCCGGCAACTAGAAAAAATCAACAACTATATCCCTCCTCACGCTCAGCCTGATCTCGAAAATACCATCTCATCAAGGATTGAGCACTCGGCCTTTCCTACCAATCCCCTTCACCCGTCGGCCACCGAACTCAACCCTGTAGGATCTCAACAATCCCATTCCACTCCATCAAAGAAACCCATACCCCTATCCGTCCTGCTTCACAACCATGACACACAAGCCCAGAAGAATTTGGGATGGCGGTCATTGCTCAATGGTCGGCCGGAAGACGCCATAGCTGCATATCGAGAATCCCTCAGGACAGATCCGAAATCATCCGAGGCATATCTCGGCATGGGCATCGCGCTTAAAAGCCTGGGCCTTATTGACCATGCCAAAGATGCCATTCAACAGGCTCTTGAACTCGATCCTCTTCTCTCTTCAGCACTCGTTCATCTTGGCTACCTCTATGCCGATGGCCACATCGGTCATTCAGACCACAAAACCGCCCGCCGACTTTTCAAACAAGCTTCCCAACTCGGGGATCCATTTGCCAGCATCGCACTCCTAGACTTGCAATCCCGCTCACGACCGCAATCCTAATTTCTGAGGAACCCCTGGTCTTAAGAATGCCATACCATATGCCGATGGATTTTTTATGGACGTGCAATCCATACCATTTTCCATATTCAGCCTGAAACACGGCCAAACGAAGCACTCTTCGTAAAGGAGAATTAACAAATGCCAAGAAAATTATTCCGGCCACTTCACCATTCCCAAGGGTTTACCTTGGTGGAAATGATCGGAGTCTTGGCCATCATCGCCATACTGATTGCCTTGTTATTGCCAAAGGTTTTCACCCTGATTGCGTCGTCTAAGGCAAGTTCCCTGGCTGCCGCCGTGAGAACGTATGAGACCGCCGTCACAAAGTATTATGGGGACATCGGAACCATCTGGCCTCTCAATGCGGCTGGAACTCCAGCACAGGAGACCGGAGGAAATAGCACCACGGTCACTTCTCTTGGAGCTCGCTTAACGCTCGACGCCTCCGATCCATTGAATACCGGAACAAATCAATGGAGTCGATTCCGAGGGCCCTATCTGGAAAAATTCAATACCAATACGCCTCCGGGACTGGGCACGACCATGTACATTCCAGCACAAGCGGCAATCGCACTCGGAACAGCGACCTCGGCGACAAATGTGGGATGGGACTTGAAGGGGGATGATGGAAACAGCGATCTCCCCACTGGAGCTCGAGTGGCCTACCTCAGGGTCGATGGAGTTTCGGATAACGAATTCAATGAAATCGATGGCATCATCGATTCCGGTGTCGGATCAACCTTAGCCGAACGCCAACTACGCGGACGCGTGAAGTACGCAGCGGCCAATGATCGCCTGTATATTTATCTCATGCATCAATAATCAACCCCCTCATTCATTGGGAGAAGAGTGAGGAAATGCCAACATTGGCTGTGCTCCTCCCTCCAATGTGTTCCTCACAGGAGAGCACCCATTTCCTTCCGCCCGTAAATTTCTCCTAGCGGCCTGGCCCATGCCAACCACACACACATCTACCACAGCCGCACGACCTCTCCTCGGAACGTCTCTCCTTCAAGACGGCTGGATCACTCAAGAGCAATTGGATCTGGCGGTCCGAGAGACAAAGAGAAAAGGCGTGATGCTCGGCCAAACGCTCATTGGCCTGGGGTTCATCACCGAAAAAGTCTTGGCCCATTATCTGGCCGAGGGCACCCAAACCGACTTAGTCGACCTCTCCACTATTTTCATCCCACCGGAAATTGTGAATCTCATCCCCTACGACATCGCCACCCAGTTTCAAGTCCTCCCTCTTAGCAGACAGGGGAATGTGTTGAACCTGGCCATGGCAGATCCGTTGAATATTGTCGCGGTGGATACCATCGAAAGTCGCATCGGGCTCAATGTGCATACCCACACGGCCCCTGCCCAAGAACTGATCGAAGCGATCGAGCGGCATTACGCGCACCGGGAATCCATCAAGCAACTGCTTGATGAATTAATGGTCAAAGGGATCTCCGATCTCGGGGAAGACGGAAGCCGGGTGGCGCCGATGATTCGCCTGTGCAATCAACTCATTACCGCCGCCATTCAATCACGGGTGACCGACATCCATGTCGAGCCGGATGAGTACTATTTACGGGTTCGGATGCGCATTGATGGCATACTCACACAGGAAATTCTCATTCCGAAACCACTTCAAGCGCCTATTACCGCACGGTTTAAACTCATGGCCAATCTTGATCTCACAGAAAAACGAACTCCTCAGGATGGCCGTATCCCATTTACCCTAGGCACCCGCCGGATTGATCTTCGCGTGTCGACCCTTCCAACGAATTTCGGAGAAAGCATTGTCCTCCGAATCCTGGATAAAGGGGCATTAAAGTTAGAATTCCTGGCGTTGGGATTTACACCCAAGGACCAATCGCGCGTCCAAGCCCTGATCCAACGTCCCCATGGCATTATCCTCGTGACAGGTCCCACAGGAAGTGGAAAGACCACGACACTCTATACGGCGCTCCGCCATGTCGATGCGAAAGAAAAGAGTGTGTTTACGCTAGAAGATCCGATCGAATATCAGATGCCTCTTATTCGGCAAACGCAGGTCAACCCAGACATCGGCATGACCTTTGCGGCCGGACTTCGTGCCCTCCTTCGGCAGGATCCTGACGTCATACTTGTTGGGGAAATCCGGGACCAGGAAACGGCCGATCTGGCCATGCGCGCCGCCTTAACCGGGCATTTGGTTTTTTCCACACTTCACACCAATGATGCGCTTGGAGCCATTCCTCGTCTAATCGACATGGGAGTGGAAGCCTTCCTCCTCGCCTCCGCCCTGACCGCCATTATTGGACAACGGCTCGTTCGGTGTATTTGTCAGGAATGCAAGGTCGAACGGACAGATGCCTCCACCGTCCTTGCCGATCTTCGAGTTGAATTGCCGGAAGGTGTTCCCCCTAGGCTCTGGACGGGAAAAGGATGCCCTGCATGTGGCCAGACAGGCTATAAAGGCCGAGCAGGTATTTACGAAATTATCCCGATTTCAGAGGAGCTACATGGGCCTATCGTGCACGGACCGGATATGGCAGGTATTCGGGCGATCATCCGGAGAGATCGAATGCCAACGATGTTTGATGACGGACTCATGAAAGCCCTTCAGGGAATCACCACCATCGAAGAAGTGTTGAGGGTCACCGGTGGCTAATTTTCAGTACCGCGCCATCGACGCGAATGGGAAGCCGATTGAGGGAGAGATGACGGCGCCGGATCTTTTCCACCTGGAACGCCAGCTCCAGGACATGGGGCTCTGGCTGGTGCGCACATTGGAATCCAAACCGAAATCCCTGGCACGACACACTCAAAAAAGAGGGAGAGTCAAACCCCGCGATCTCATGGAATTTTCCACACACATGTTTACACTCCTCGAGGCCGGCATTCCACTAACCCAGGCCTTAAAAAGTTTGTCAATCGAGACACCCAACCTTCATTTGCGTGCGACCTTACAGGCCATCTTTCAACAAGTCGAAGCCGGCAACACGTTGCATGATGCCATGAAGCAACACCCCAGGATTTTTCCTCCGCAAATCACCAATCTAGTCCATGCCGGAGAAGACAGTGGCACCTTGACCGATACCTTCAAAGAATTAGAACGATATCTGGATTGGCTCGATCAAATTCGGGGAGATGTGCGTCAAGCCACCATTTATCCGAGCATCGTCATCATTGCCGTAATCGGATTACTGGTCCTGCTCTTTACCTTCGTCATTCCACGATTTGTCCCTATCTTGGAAGGACTTCATGTGCCCCTCCCGACTCTCACCATTATCATCATCACCCTCAGTGAACTCTTCGTCGAGAGCTGGTGGCTCTGGGGTTCGTTTCTCCTGTTCGGCCCAATGCTGTGGGTCATGGGGCGAAAATACCTACCAGGATTTGCTCACTGGCGCGACCACATAATCTTACAGCTCCCCGTCCTGGGCGAACTCATCCGGATGCTGACAATATCCAAATTTGTTCAAAACTTTGCCGTCTTGTATCGAGCCGGCATTCCTGTTCTGCAAAGCCTGCAACTGTGCCAGGGCCTGGTTGGCAATTCCGTAATGGAACGGGCGCTACAGGACACGCAACGCGCCGTGTCCGAAGGCTCCACCATCAATGAATCCTTAAGCCGTCATCCGGTCTTTCCGCCAATGGTGATTCAAATGATCTCGGTCGGGGAAGCCACCGGGACATTACCCAACACACTGATGAACGTGGCTAATTATTATAATAGGGAAATTCCGCGGCGAATCAAAAAAGTCTTTGGCATTCTCGAGCCCGTGATCACCCTGGGATTAATCGGGATCGTGGGAATCGTCGCTCTAGCCCTCTTTATGCCCATGATGAGTTTAATGGGTGGAATCCATTGACAAGCCTCATGGACTCCCCTGGCGTCTCCTCACGTTCCCACACCCGCCACCAGGTTGCCTCTGACCCGGAAGCCGGAATGACCCTCATTGTCCTCATCGGCTTGTTGGCCATGATATCTATAGGGCTGACTGTCGTGTCGCCCTCCATGGTCAGGGTCTGGGATCCAAATAGTGAAGACCGTGAGACCCGTGACCTTCAGTTGATCGCAACCGGTGTACTCGCCTATCTTCGACAGCACAACGCGTTCCCCCCTTCGTTACTCACCCTCTCCCCTGACTATGTGCCATTGCCTCCAGCCCAACTGACGCGAAATGCACGGGGATTCCCACGCTATTATTCGGTGCACCCCTCAATAGCCGGATTCCAAAACTCAACCGGACTGACTGGCGCGGAAATCATCAATGCCCGTTTTCTTCTCATCTCCAATCTTTCACAAGATGCCGCCCCGGCCATCACCACACCCGCCTCCTTTGAAACCTGGTGGAATACGAATGAAAGCACCACTCCTCCACTCACCATTCATCGTGGGATAGTCAGCCATCTTTTTTATACCGTGAGCCTTATTCCCAAAGGAAATGGGGGAAGTTTTTCTATTGACCACCAAACAACACATTCCAACGGCGCCCTTCTTCCAACGCATGGCCGCTTTCACCTTATGGGCACCGAAATCGGTTTGGACGAGGATGATAGCTACAGCACCCCTGACGTGCAGTTCGCCATCACCACCAATACCGGCTATTGGTTCGATCCCTTGTGCGTCGCCACCAAACGATGGAATCCTCTGTCTCCACCCTGTTAAGCCGAAATATCCTCGAGACCTTCTCGCTCCATGACCGGGAAAAGAATGACGGCATTTTCCACCTCCAAAACCTGACTTCCATGTGACCTTCCTGCCCCCTGTGATCCTGGCAAACCTACCATGACCATTTGAAAAGTTTAAGAAAATTAAGATTGGCTTTTCAAACACCGAAAGAAGGGTTGGTGGACTACCAGGCTGGATATGCCCGATAGAGGGAAGAATACTCACACGCCCCACAGGCAGAAGCCTCTCTAAGAAGGAGCAAGACAGGATCGGATTCATGACAAGACGCAATGACTTTCTTACTCAGGCCATAGGGCTCAATACGGCCTCAATCTCATTCGAGACAGACTGGCGTCCCGGCACAATCCTCAGGTCCACTCAAGGCAATAACCGGAACACAACTGAAATAATCGGCCGGAGGATATCCGCATTCATTGACGCCTCACGATGTCTATCCACAAGCGGATTTACGCTTGTAGAAATGATTGGGGTCCTGGCGATTATTGCCATTCTTGCCAGCTTCATCGCACCAAATGTGATCAATCAACTGGCTTCCGTGAAGCGGGATTCGGAGGATGGGCAATTGGCGACAATTGCCCGAGGAATTGAACTCTACGTGCGGCAAACCCATTCCTTTCCGGCAACACTTACAGCGCTGAGTCCGGATTATGTCGCAATGGCTTTAGGGCAACTCACCACGAATCCCAATGGATTCCTCCGCTATTATTTCGTGCAACCCAACATCAGTGGATTCACCAACTCCACAGGTCTCTCAACGACGGCGTTGGCGGATGCGCGGTTTATGGTCATTACCCATCTCGCGCAAAATGTGAATCCCTCCATTACGACGGATGCCAATTTTGAGACCTGGTGGAGCACCGATGAAACCGGAACGCCGGATCTTAAAATTCACCGCGGGCACGTTGGTCATTTGTTTCATCTCCTCAGCCTTTCTGCCAATGGTGCCGGAGGCAGTTACGCGATCGATGGGAGCCCGACGGCCTCCGGTGGCGGCACGCTTGTGCCGCATATTCGCTATCACCTCTCTGGAACCGCGATTAGCTTGGACGAAGCGAATACATTTATGGTCCCAGAAACACAATTCAGCCTGTCCACCGAAGCCGGGTTTCAATTCGACCCCGACTGCGCGGCAGGATCCAAATGGCGAATCAACAGTAGCGGTTGCTATAGCCCCTAACACGATGATCGACACTCTTCAATCAACCACATCATTTTCAGACGTTCAGACACCTATGCTGGAAATCCCACCGAACCTCCAGAAGACCCTGTTGAAGAAAAAACAGACGATTTTAAGCGTCAGCCTTTCAAATGGTCGATTGAAAGCCTTATCGATCGTGAAAAATACCATTGGACAGAGTTGGGAACGACCGGGCCGGCACGTGTCCCTAGACACACTTCGCGACGCATTGGAGGAAGCGATTCACCATACTCAATTTCCCGGCACGCAACTCGCCATGCTCGTTGACCATCCAAGGCTTGCTACGCGCACCATTCAAATCCCTCCGATGGTCCTCACCGATCTCCTTCCCTTTTTGGAACGAAAGGTCCAACAAGAAAAGCCTTGGGAAGGACCGGCGGCTTGGCGATACCGGATTGGCCTGGAAGCGCGAGGAAAATTACATATTCACCTTGATATATGGCCACAAGACTATATCGATACGATCGTGCACATCTGCCAAGAGTTGGGCTTATCTCTACGTCAATTGGCTCCTCTGTCCGCCCTGTCTGAAAGTCAACTCAGCACATTGCCCGTCGAACCGGGAAAGGGTTCGATCCTGATAACCTTGCTCGAAGGCAAAATCATTATCGTCGCGGGAAAGGAGGATGGGACCCCGATCTGGACTCGACATCTGTTCCCCGCTCAGGACTGGGTTCCACTTGGAGAGCGGGTCGGCACCGAAGTCAATCGTACGATGATGTTTATCACGCAACAAACGAACATCAAGTTTCCCTGCATCTGGTTTTGGAATGATGAAGAACGATTGACGGCGGGTGAAATACAGCCACATGTGAACACTCCCCTTGTGCCATTCCCCATCAAGCCGGACTGGAATTACTGGCTGTGGGTCGGTGCGATGCTTCCGGTCAATCTGCCCAGCAATTTCACGCCCACCCAGGTTCTCCAAGCCCCGCTGCGGAATACGCTCACCAAAACGTTCGTCGCCATGCTTGCCGCATTTATTCTTTTCGGAGTCGGAACAACAAGCGTCATCGAAGGGTATTTGGCCAGACATCGAACAGCGATACAGACCATGACCGAACAGGTCACCGCCATCCAGCAGGATCAGGCGCAATGGGAAAGCCGGCTCATGTCGTTAGACACGAAACGTCAATGGGCTCAATCCGTGAGCGAAACCACCACTCCGGAATTAGAAGGCCCGTTCCTCAGCTATCTGGGATCCATCATCCCCACCCAGGTCATTTTGCGCAAGGCCTTTGTCGAACGAACCCAGGACGGATGGAACGTGGAGCTGGACGGCAGCACTTCTACCAATCTTGCGGCCACCTTGTTGTTGGTGGATCAATTCATTCAACAACTGGCGAATGGCCCATATCATGTCACCTTGCATGAGGATTGGCGAGATCAACTCTTGACCCAAACCGCCACCCCAAGCAATGAACGGCCACTCTATCGATTCACCCTGAAGGGAACCATGTCATGAAGTGGCTTCGCCGCCTTGAGTGGCCCAATCCCCAACAGCTCAAAAGCACGGGACTCGTGGTGCTGCTGATTGGAACGTTATCCATTGTGGGCTGGGTGAGTCTGGATAAACTTTTCACCATTCAAAAGCGCCAATCTCTGACTCAAGATACGATCGGCTTCGAACAGCAGGTGGCGGAGCTTCGCTCTCAATATCTTCAGGCTCGTCCGGATGCGCTTGATGCTCACCTTCAACAGGCTGAGCAACGCTTACTCCACAACTTCACCCATTTGGCGCAATGGGCGCAAGGGCTGCAAGCCGACGGTAAACAGCGGGATCTCCTCATCCAGTATCGCATTCTGAACACAGACCGCACCGCCTCTCCAATCCAGGGAGTGACATGGGTTCCATTGGAAATTCAAGTCAACTCGCAAGGAACCCCCAATGCGTATCGTTCCTATCTTCAGTTCATGAAGGCCCTCACCCGATCCGGACCAAGAGTCGACATTCAGCATGTAACGGTCATGGGTGATGGTCAACAAGCCACTCACTTAACCATTGGATTGTCGGTATGGATGAAAACCAACGATTCCGTCGAGCTTTAAAAAACCCCATGGTCGCGACGGGTCTGTGCCTTCTGGCAGGATTCGCGGTGTATGGGAATATCGTGGATACGGCATCTGATGCACCCGGCATCATCTCGGTGGGGCTGAATCGACTGCTTTCTGCTCCGGCTCTTCCTCCCCTTACTCCTAAGGGGCAACCCCATGACGATGAGGCTGGTCAATGGATCGAACAGTCCAGTCGCGATCCTTTTACCCCCCCCATCGTGGTCGCTTCTCATGCTCAATCGGACCAACCTTCGATGGCAGCGGTCCCAACAAGGGAGCACCCGCAGGTGGAGAATGCGTTCACCCTTAAAGCCATTGCCGTCGAAGGTGAGCAACGGAGTGCGGTGATCAACCGGACCGTGGTGTATGAAGGAGAAATGATTAACGGGTATCAGGTCCTGTCCATTCAGCCCAAAGGCGTGTGGCTCAAACATCAGGGGAAGACCCGATGGTTAACATTTTCCGAGAAAGCGACGTCATAACTTTCCTCCCCACTCTATGAAAGACGCCATGCGACACCACACAATAGTGATTCCTCAGACCTCCTTAATCTCCAGTCGACCGTCCAATGGGGCATCTATCACATGTGGCGTAGGAGTCATCTATAGCCTGGTTCTCTTAGGCATGTTCAGCCTGTGGGGATGTACCATTGCCAATCCAGATGCCGACCGGCCAAGCGCAGATCCCAACACCACACAGACTTCCCAGAGACTTCCCCTGAGCTCGGATTTGGCGGCACAACCCGAGAACAACCCTCAGTCAACATTTTCGCTAGAGGATCGCATGTGGCTCACCAGCAATCTCCCCAAACCACCGACACCGCCACCTACCCCCTCTTTGGGGCCCTTGTATTCTTTTCGCGCACAAGATCTGCCGATCATCGATGCGTTGGCGTTGTTTGCACGTAGCAACCATTTAAATATCG
This sequence comes from uncultured Nitrospira sp., assembly GCA_902500695.1. Classification (GTDB taxonomy): domain Bacteria; phylum Nitrospirota; class Nitrospiria; order Nitrospirales; family UBA8639; genus Nitrospira_E. The sequence continues at coordinate 25,633 of CABVRQ010000008.1, forward strand.
TGGCCGGGCCAGAAATCACCGGCACCATCACCGTAGCCTTTCATGACCTTCCTCTGGAACAGGCGATGTCGGCCATTTTGGACGCCCATGGCTATTACTGGGAACACCTCAAGAACCTGATCCAGGTCAGGCAATTCAAAACGAAAACATTGAACGTCGATTACATCCGTCTCGTTCGGAGCGGAACAGGACAAAACCGCGCACAGCTTAGCTCCGGTTCCAGTGGCGGAAGCGGAAGCGGCGCATCCCAGGACACGGGACAAATCACGGTGAACCAGGAGGACGAAATAAAATTCTGGGAAGAATTGGAAAAACAAATTAAGACTCTGATGTCCGAAGAGGGACGACTCGTCGTGAATCGGCTCTCAGGAACCATACAAATAACGGATCGGTATCAACGGGTCGACGAAATCGACGATTTCCTCAAAAACGTTCATCAGGCTCTGTACCGACAGGTAGAGATTGAAGTGCGGATATACGAAGTCGCCCTGGACGATCAGTATAGCCTTGGCATTGATTGGAGCAGGATTAATTTCGATGGCACAAATGGCGCCATTGCCCTTGCCAACATTATTACTGCGCCGTTCGGAGGTTTCATGGCTAAGGCCGCCACGACCACAATCTCTTTCGAAGATGGCAGTTTCGATGGGGTTCTCCAAGCCCTGGAAGAACAGGGCGACATTCGTGTGATCTCGCAACCTCGCGTGGTTACGATGAATAATCAACCGGCCTTGATAAAAGTCGCTACTGATACACCCTTCTTTACCTCGACCATCGCTCAAGGGACCGCCGGGAGTGGCAACATTGTCACCGAACAGGCGAGATCCGTCACGGTAGGCTTGGTTCTTTCCGTCACACCCCAAATCTCCGAAGATGGATGGATCATGCTGGATGTGACCCCTATTCTTTCCCGACTTCGTGACATTGTGACATCTCCACAAAAAACGGCCACGGCTCCAGTTTTGGATGTCAAGCAATCCTCCGGGTTGGTCAGGTTGAAAGATGGAGAAATGGTCATTATCGGTGGACTCATCCAAGAAGAAAGTTCCGAAACCGAGCGCAAGGTTCCGCTCTTGGGGGACATTCCTTACCTTGGTCGCTTATTTAAGGGAACGTACACGGCCAAAAGAAAAAGTGAACTGGTCATCTTTATCTCTCCCAAGGTTATACGAGCCTCATCATGACGACATTAGATCTCAGCATGTGCTACCAGGAATTAGGATTTACGGAACCGCCGTTTCGGCTCACACCCGATACCGATTTCTTTTTTCCCGGCAGTCACCATTTGGAAGCGCTGAATCATCTCAGATTTGGCATTGCCAGTGGCGGTCTCACTATGCTGACGGGGGAAGTGGGGCTCGGGAAAACCCTGTTGTGCCGGCACCTGCTTCGACATCCCCCCACCGGCGTCCGCTTCGCCTACCTCATGAATCCGGATCAGTCCTATGCCGATTTACTCGCATCCATTTACGAAGATTTGACCGGGACACTGCCTGATGATCAGTCCCTTGGGGCCTTACAACGTGAATTGCCTAAGCTGTTGCTCCGTCTGGCCGGGGAAGGAGAGCGGGTCGTCGTGTTGGTTGACGAAGCCCACCGGTTGAGTGGAAAAGTCCTCGAAGGCCTTCGACTTCTCTCAAACCTTGATACCGAAAAAGACAAGTTGATGTGTCTCCTGCTGGTTGGACAACCGGAGTTGGAACAAAAGCTGGCGACTCGAGCCTTTCGACCATTGCGGCAACGGATTAGCGTCCGCTATCGCCTTGAATCATTTACCTGGCGAGAGACTCGTGCGTACATCCGCCATCGACTGCAAATCGCCGACGCCAGACACCGATTTCAAATTAGCTTGGGAGTCCTCTGGCTCATTTATGCTTGGAGTGGTGGAGTCCCACGCCGCATCAATCAACTGTGCGACCGGGCACTGTTAGCCGCTTATTCCCAGGGCCGACAAACGGTGACTCCCATGATGATCTGGCGCGCCACCAAAGAATTTCTCCCGTAGTGAGAGGATTACACAAAACCAACGGACCATGAGTATCATCGCAGACACCCTCCAGCGACTTCAGACCCAGACCAAAAGTGAAGTGACAGAGACACCTCCTCAGGCACCTCTTGTCCTTCCGGGTAGAGTGAGAAGAGACCCGGGTTGGCACCGCCGGCCCTCTCCATTAAAGTTTTGGTTGGCGGGGATCGGCATGGCGATCGGATTAAGCAGTCTAGGTCTGGGTGCCTACTGGATCGGCTTACATCTGGACTTCGGAATGCCAACGGAAGCCTCCTCTTTTTCCAGTCAGCGTGTGGCTCTTTCGAACCCCTCTCCGCTTGTGGAGACTCCGCCTGTCGAGTCGCCGACTTCTGATGCCACGCAGATACCAACTGCTGACCCTGTTGAAAATCTTCCAGCACCAGCTGCCCAGGAATCAGAGGAAGAATCGTCCACATCCCAAGAGAGCGCTTCATCGAAACCGTCCTCTCCATTGAAGGTCGAACATGCTCTCCTCACATCACCCGTGGGAGAAACTCCGGCCTCCTCCGCACCTGCAACACAAGCAATCAGTCCCACATTCGATGACTCTAAACAGAAAACCGTGCCCACGTCCCTCACAACGCCACACAAAACAACAGAGCTGCCACCGAAACACCAGAGCATCGTTCCAAAGGACGTCAGACCCAGTCTTCCATCCACACTCGTTGCCCCAACAGACCAACCCGAATCGAATCCTGTCGAATCCGCATTCGTCAATGAGACAAAAACACCCCTTCTGCTAGAAACCCCTTTAGACGAACAAAAAACCATCCTGGATGAGCTTGGAACCACCACAGCTCTTGTGATTGACGAGACTTCTGTCCCTGTTAGCACGACAGCCCTTTCATTGAAAAACGTGGGGCCTCAGGAGAATGATCAGGTCACAGATCCGATTCAGCGATCTCCAGCTAATTGGCTTCACCATGCTCAACAACTCATTCAAGCCGGGGAATATGAAGAAGCTCAGGCTATACTCTCTCCCCTCTTCCATGATCCCCCCGTCACATGGGAACCATGGTTTTGGATGGGCACAGCGTATTTGGGGTCAGGCCAGCTTGAGCAGGCCGATCAGTATTTCTTGAGCGGCCTCGCACGCAACGATAAAGTCCCACAATTATGGATTCAACGAGCACTGGTGGCGCAACAACAAGGCAGTTTCCAACTTGCGGTGCATGAACTTCGGCAAGCCGAGGCACTCCAACCGGATTTGCCCCATATCCATTTAAATATGGGCTATGCCTATGAGCGAATGGGAAATAATCGGTTAGCGAATCAATATTTCGGTAGGTTTTTACAATTAACAGAAGGCCAGCCGGATTTTTTTTCTATCAGAAAAAAACTGTTGGCCAGCTTAACGTCGCTAACCAAGACGCAGGGATCAACAATGGACAAACCCCCAAGTCTGAGGAAAGAGCTATCACGATAGGTCTTTCGAGCAGGGTTTCATTGTTGCGGGGACCTCTCACGGGTTTTCATTCACACAGCCGGATTTGATAATGAAACGAATAAAATTCTGTTGTAATGTGGTCGGGAATGGGCACGAAGCAGACAAGACCTCTCTGAAAATTCTCTAGGGGTTTAGAGTGATGGATTGGCACAGGCTGGAAATAAACGGATACACAACCACAAAAACCATAAAACGAGTTGAGGAAAAAAGAGGGAAAGATTCTGCAAAAACCGAATGCTCCCCTGACGCCCCACGGCATGCAGAGAAACAAAGAAGTTTGCTTTCAAACAGGCATAGATGATTTTTCTTCAGAGCCTATTCGGTTTGAACATCTTCATGCCATGCTCAAGGAATGGTTTTTCACTCTTACACGTCGTACCAAAAGGATTCTTTCCACCACATCGTTCAATACTTCCCCGATTCCACCCGTGTTAGAGAATTAGGAGAAGTGTGATGATTGAAGAAGCTACTTCTTTTTACTTCTCCCTCATTTTATCTGCAGTTTCTTCCCCCAATTAATACAAGTCTTCTCGCCGCCTCCTTCGAAAACAAAAGGAATGATTCATTAAGTTTCGCTGTTTTTTGACCGACATGCATAAATGATATATACCATTCCCAGACAGGAAGAATCGCACAGGAATGGATGAAACGACCAACCAACCTCAAAATTGTCAGCCTATCCAGCGGGTTCACTTCTCATCGTGTATGTTGATCATTTTGATTGAATAAGAACATCAATGATTTCCCAACAGCAATGCCAAAACGCCTGCATTTTGATCGTCGATGATCAAATGACCAATATCATGCTCCTGGAGAGCATTTTACAAAATGCCGGGTATACTCACGTTCATTCCACTCAAGATCCGACCCAAGTGATGTCTCTGTTCAAAGAGCTGAGTCCCGATCTGATTTGCCTTGATATCCGCATGCCTGAACTCAACGGTTTTCAGGTGATGGGACAACTCAAAATCATTCACAAGCACGCGTTCCTCCCGATTTTGGTGCTCACATCGGAGGAGGACCGCGAAACCCGCCTCCGCGCATTGGAATCGGGCGCCAAAGACTTCCTCCATAAACCATTCGACAAGGTGGAAGTGCTCATGCGAATCCGCAATTTATTGGAAGCCAGCCTACTCAACAAAACGGTGTCCCAGCAAAAGGCTTCCCTGGAGGAAACTGTCCGGATCCGTACACAAGAACTCAAAGCCACTCAACTGGAAGTGGTTCACCGCCTTGCCCGTGCAGCTGAACATCGAGACAATGAAACCGGGGCCCATATCATCCGAATGGCTCACTTTGCCGTGGCCTTAGGACGCGCTATCGGCATGACAGAGGAAGAGTGCGATGTGCTCTTTCACGCGACCCCCATGCATGACGTCGGGAAATTGGGGATCCCGGACCGGATCCTCTTGAAACCCGGAAAATTAGATCACGAAGAATTTGAAATCATGAAACAGCATACCGTCATCGGTGCCCAACTCCTCTCCAACAGCCATTCTCCCGTCCTACAAATGGGTGAAGTGATCGCTCTCACTCACCACGAAAAGTGGGATGGCTCAGGCTATCCAAACCGCCTTGCGGGAAAGGATATTCCGCTAGTCGGCCGAATTTGCGCCATCGCCGATGTCTTTGATGCGCTCTCATCCAAACGGTGCTATAAAGACGCCTGGCCCCTGGATAAAACGGTCAAGGAAATTCACTCCCTGATTGGGAAACAGTTCGATCCTGATCTGGTTGACCTGTTCCATGAACTCCTACCTGTGATCACCGACATCCAGCGAACCCATACGGATATAGAGATTCCCAAATTCGACCTTCTGGAATCCAACTACCACGCTTAAGTAACTTGCTCCCACCATTTGGGCTCAGTACAGAGGTTTCGTCCTTCTCTCCCTCATACGAAAATTTGGCTCCATTCACGTCAGCACGCTTATTTCTCGCCACGGCATTTGACGTTCAGAGAGCGCATTCATTGCGTATCCAGATAGACCAGGATGATCAATACGATTTGATTCTCTTCCGGATCTCTTTTGGCTCCACGCGATTTCCCCACGAGTATGATTGGTGTGTAGAAATAATGACCCCTTGGGATAGAGGCGGAATGAATTCCCTGCCGCAACGTCCCTAATGGACCACTGTCACATCCAGGACTTACACTTAGAAGGATTTGCCCCGCCAGAATCCGCCACCTTTCTGAGAATTCGGTTCCAGGTACGTCGGAGATCAACCCTCTTATAAATTTCTCTAGGCAGATCGTTTACTAATCCCGCCCCCTCATGTAGTGAACACCCACCCCGTCTCCAGACTGACTCACTCAACATCTTCGATTGCACTCCCCTTTCCTCTCTTTTCTACTCTTTTTCCGAATTTTCCCTTAATTTTGGGGTCGTGCTTTCCGACATAGTCAGTGGGAAAAATGTTTCTAAAAACGGCCCGGAACGGGCAGACAACCTCCACATTCTTTGCCCTAGGCCCACACACAACCACAGGACTTAATTGTCGGACAAGCCCAGTCATGACACATGACTGAAAGAATGAACTAATATGGCCTTCGTTCCACTTCACGCAACTGCTCTTCGACTGGGATTGTACATCAAGATTGAGGGATCCTGGTTCAGCCATCCATTCCCAACCAATTCATTCAAAATCGAATTGACGAAAGATCTCGAAACCATTCGTGGACTGACAAAAGTCAAGTTGTATTTCGATCCAGACCGCTCAGACCCCGAAGGAGTTCATTCCGACCACACCAAGGGGCCTGACCGGAAGCAGACTCAAGACACGGTAGAATCTGACAAAGAACCCTCAAACGAATCTGAGTCCGACCCCACACGAGATTCTTTAGAGGAAGAAGCAGATTTTGAAGATCCCATTCAACGGAAGATTGCACAACATGAAGCATTCCAAGTCTACCAGGAGCATTTGCAAGCAGTTGGTGGACAATTCCAGGAGGTGGTGCAAGAAGCCAAACAGGCCATGCAGGATGTGATCTCTGGCCGGCCTCGCGGACTCCGGACAGCACAGAAAATTGTCGGAGAGCTTTATGAGATTCTTGATATAACTGACAACTCACGAGCACTGCTGAATCTGATCGGTTCCAACGAACCTAACGAAGAATTTTTTCTTCATGCACTCAATGTTTGTTCATTATCTCTCATGGTCGGACAGGATTTAGGATTTTCGCGGGAAGACGCTGAAAAACTAGCGCTCGGGGCTCTGTTTCATGATATAGGCGAACTCAAGTTTTCGGCAGAGCAGCTATTACGAAAAGGGTCGATGTCTGCTTTCGAACGGAAAAATTTTTTGAGTACTCATCCGAAATACGGAGTAGAAATGGCCGAGAAGTTGCCTAATATTCCCTTTGAAGCGATTGACGTGATTCGCCAGCACCATGAACGCCTCAATGGGTCAGGATTCCCAGCAGGGAAAAAAGACGGACAAATCAGCAAGTTCGCCAAAATTGTCATGGTGGTGGATGAATACGATGAACTGTGTCATCACCCGGATCCGGCCAAATCGCTCATTCCCTCAGAGGCCCTATCCTATTTATACGTGAAATGTCGGCACACACTATGGCATGACGCAGTCGTCTCGTTGATCAGCCAGTTGGGTGTCTACCCTCCGGGCTCACTGGTCAACTTAAGTAATCAGAAGATTGGGATTGTCACCAGCGTGAATCTCGCGAACCGGCTCAGGCCCGTCATCCTCGTCTATGATGAATCCGCCTCTCCAGATGAACCGATTATTCTGAATCTGTCCAAAGAGGATGAAACCCTCTCTATTGTCAGTGCCATTCGACCGGTTGACCTTTCTCTGAGAATCAGGGAATGCCTCAATCCTCGTCGAATTATCAGCTACTTTCCCTCTGGTTCTCCCGCAGAATCCCGAGTCGGAGCTCTGAACTCTCTGGCCGGATCCTGATAATCACTCCAAGGGTAGGGCACGCCAGACCGTCCTCACTCACAAAACCTGACCTTGCCATACAAGAAGTCCTACGAGGGTGAAGAACGACCAACGATCTGGCGAAGCCAGGCCAACCATGTGTTCCTGGTTTCAAGAGGAACTTCGGGATCGGGATATTCCACCCATAACTCCTGATTCCCAAGATACCGCTCACCAATAAAGATACGTTGGGTTCGTAACTGGCGATAGCCTCTATCATGCAACAGGTGAATGAGACCTGGCAGGACCTGGTCTTCGGTAGGAACGGGGTCGACATCTATCTGAAGCGATTCATAGCGGAGCCGAGCCTGAAATCCTCCTTCACGGGGTATGACGTGGATTTGTCGACTAAACCCGCGGTCACGGTCATCCAACCCGGCAACGTGATAGATATGGACGTGAGCAGAAGTGGAACTCATGCGCGTAAGGATTATCCTACCTCCGTTCGACATCTTCGCATAAGAGGAAAAAGGCCGTCGAGCCTACGGAGCCAATTCCGGACTTTGTGTGTTCCCGTACAGATCCTCTGCAGACCACAAAATGCCTCCCGTCAAACGGATGCTCTCTCGACGGACGGCCTAGGCCATCAATTTCCGCTGATTCCTCTTGCACTCTGTGACGTGCTTTTCGTATCGTGGTATAGAAGTATTGTGACTGAATGCCGGGGATAATTTTTGTAATATTCCCTATTTTCCTGTATACCACCATTACCCCATGCCAAGTCCGCTGACTCTTCAAAGCTCCGGTGAACGTCCCCAAAATAATCGGGGGCAAATCTTATCGCTTGCCCTCATGGTCACCAGTGTAGTATTCGTCGTGGACCTTTTCCTTCCTACTGGCATTGCGGAAGGTGTCCCGTATGTCGCCGTGGTGCTAATTGGTCTTCGCTCACCAGAAAAAAATGACTCCTTGCGTCTCGCCGGCTTGTGTACGGTTTTAACAATCGTGGGTTACGGTTTATCCCCAGCCGGGACGGAAGCTTGGATTGGCATGATCAATCGCTCCATTGCCTTGTTTGCCATTTGGTCCACCGCCCTTTTAGCCATGCAGGTAAGAGAGGCTGATGCGGCAACTCGCGATCAAAGTTCCATGCTAACAGGCATTTTGTCAAATATGCCGGCCGTGGCATTTCGAATTGATCAGGAAGGGGTCATGCATGATTCCTTCGGTCGCGGACTGGCTCGTTTCGGGTTAAAGGAATTGACCGCCATTGGACGAATTCCATTGGAACCACCTGATCGGATAAAAAGCGAAATCAAGGAAGGAACTCTTGCCAATTCGGTGTTTTATGAGAGCAATGGCATTTTGCAGGGGAAGCCCTGGTGGTTTTTAAATTGTCTGTGCAAATTGGAAGGCGACCAACCGGGCCTCATTGGGTTTGGCATTGATATTACTGACCGTAAGCGTGCGGAGCGACGCTTGGCCTTGCACGATGCCATCGCAGACATCCTGACCACCGCCTCCAGCATTTCAGAGACATATCCCCAAATTCTCAAAGCCATTTGCCACACGCTGGATTGGAAGGTGGGCATCCTCTGGCGAATGGACTATCAACGACAGGCTCTGGGAGCGGCCGTCATTTGGCCCCCTGACTCTCCTCAAGCCCAAGCGATGTCATCATCAATCTCCGGTTGGGCGCTCACGCCTGCTGTAGGACTGGCCGGGCAGGTGTGGGACATTCGAAACCCTCTTTGGATCAAGGACCTTGCCGACTACCCCAAAGACCCTAGAAACCAGGCGGCCCTGGAAGTAGGACTTCACGCCGGATTCGCCATTCCCATTTGCCTGGCTGGGAATACGAGAGCGGTTCTCGAATTTTTCTCGCCATTCCCTGAGGAAGCGGATGATATGTTGCTTCAAAGGCTTTCGCATATCGGTTTTCAAATTGGCCAGTGTATCGAACGGGAGCATAAAGAACGTCGACTGGCCACCCATCACAGTTTAACCAATGTTCTCGCCGAATCACCTGGAATGACTCAGGCTGCTTCCCTTATCCTGGAAGCCATTGGTGAAAATTTAGGATGGGATCTCGGAGCTCTTTGGACAATGGACTCCTCACAACAGGTTTTGCGTTGCCTCAATGTCTGGCATTCCCATCACTTAAACCTGGATGCCTTTCGGCAGGCATCCCATGCGATAACGTTTGCACGAGGAGTGGGATTACCAGGCCGGATTTGGAAAAGCGGCGAACCATCCTGGGTCACTGATGTGGTGTCCGACCCGAATTTTCCGCGCGCTGAGGCTGCCGCACAAGAAGGCCTCCATTCCGGATTCGCCTTTCCCATCAAATCGGGGATCGAAATTCTTGGGGTCATCGAATTTTTCCACAGGGATATCCAAAAGCCCGACAAAGAACTGTTGGCCATGTTTGCATCCATTGGTCTTCAAATTGGCCAATTCATCCAACGGACCACCAAGCCAGGTCTCAATGGATAATCGAGGGTCTCAAGAATCAATTGTCGGCCTGATTCCTTGGTACCCGACGACATACACGTGACATTTCTTTTCCTGGTAGCATTTGTGACCCATCATCGGAACCTACGGCCTCCCTCCTAAAAAATGGCTGCTACTTTTCCAATACTTTCCTGGGTTCATGGCCTTCATTTTAATAACATACGGGGAGACCTGTATGGTGGATTAGTGGCAGCGGTGGTGGCCTTACCCCTTGCCTTGGCCTTTGGAGTGACATCCGGACTCGGGGCCATTGCCGGTCTCTATGGAGCTATTTTTGTCGGGTTTTTCGCTGCTCTCTTCGGCGGAACTCCTGCACAGGCCTCAGGACCGACCGGTCCGATGACCGTGGTGATGGCCGGCATCATCTTGAACTTTGCCGATGAGCCGGCATTGGCTTTCACGGCTGTCATCCTCGGAGGGGGATTTCAAGTCTTATTTGGATTGATGGGGTTTGGTCGTTATATCACCTTGGTCCCCTATCCTGTCATTTCAGGATTCATGAGCGGCATCGGTGGAATTATTCTCATTCTTCAGGTTGCACCCTTTCTCGGATTGGAAGCGAAGTCCAAAGTCGTGGCCAACCTCATGGCAATGCCCGAGTACCTCGCATCTTTTTCTCTTCCCGCCATGTTGGTGGGTACTCTCACCCTAGCCATTGTGTATCTCACTCCCCCCTCTATCGGCAAACGTCTTCCTCCGGTGTTGCTGGCTCTCATCGTTGGAACGATGGTCGCTGAGATATTCTTCCCAACCCTTCCGGTTATCGGAGACATTCCTTCAGGATTTCCCACGCTCATTTGGCCAACCATGCATACCAATGCACTCTTGATCATGGTTGAGGAAGCCCTCGTTCTGGCATTATTGGGAACAATTGATAGCCTGCTGACTTCTCTCGTCTGTGACAACATGACACGGACCCAACATGACTCCAATCGGGAATTGATCGGCCAAGGTATTGGGAATATGGCTGCGGGATTTTTCGGTGGCCTTCCTGGAGCCGGCGCCACCATGCGATCCGTGGCGAACATTCGCACCGGAGGCCGTACACCTATTTCTGGCATGTTTATGGCGGTGGTCCTCCTAGGTACGTTACTTGGCTTAGGCCCTCTGGCCGAAAAAATTCCCCTTGCAGCCCTCGCCGGCCTGCTGATCAAGGTCGGATTCGATATTATCGATTGGCGATTTCTGAAACATATGGTGCAAGCTCCACGAACCGAGGTTCTGGTGATGATCGTGGTCTTGTTGGTTACTGTTTTGGTCGACCTCATCACGGCTGTGGGAATTGGCGTGGTGCTGGCCAGCGTGATGTTCGTGAAGCGCATGGCCGATCTGGAGCTTGAAAATCTCAGTGTAATCACCGGTGCCTCGAATGAAACACCACTGTCAAAAGAGGAGCAACGTATTCTGGATCGAAACCGCGAGCGCATTATTATGATTCATGTGAATGGTCCGATGAGTTTCGGATCGGCTAAAGACATGGTTCGTCGGTTGGAAACCGTGAAAGGGTTCAATTCTTTTTCCAGCGTGGTTCTTGATCTCACATCGGTGCCTTCCATTGACGGAACCGCTGCATTAGCCATCGAAGACATGCTGTTGATGGTGAAAACTCATCAGCAGCATGTTTTTTTCGTGGGTATGCGTCCGGGAGTGGCTCGAGTCCTCAAAGGACTCGGGGTGCTCGATCAGGTCCCACCCGA
>CABVRQ010000008.1:37301-81640 GCA_902500695.1 uncultured Nitrospira sp.
TTCCTTCGCAATTTATTAATGCATGGAGCGGTTGGGACAGCATTAGGCGGAGTCTGTACTCTTGTAGGGGAACCCCAAAATTTATTGATCGCGGAAAAAGCCGGCTGGGAATTTTTGGAGTTCGCATTGCGCATGGCTCCCGTGACGCTTCCGGTCCTGGCCACGGGATTGTTTACCTGCATCCTCGTTGAGAAATTACGATGGTTTGATTATGGCTTTCAACTACCGGATCCCGTTCGCCTCATTTTGGTGGAATTCGAAACCGAACAACAGAAACGACGAGATTCCGCGGACACGGCGAAGCTTATCATTCAAGCGATTGCCGGCATTTGGTTGATTATTGCCTTGGCCTTTCACCTGGCGGAGGTCGGAATTATCGGACTCACGGTGATCGTGTTTGTCACCGCCTTTAACGGGATTATCGATGAGCATCAACTTGGAGAGGCGTTCAAGGAAGCGCTTCCTTTCACGGCGCTTCTCGTCGTTTTTTTCGCCATTGTGGCCGTCATCCAGGACCAGAATCTGTTTTCGGGCATTATCGGATATGGATTAAGTTTAGAGGGATCGCAACAAATCGGCATGTTTTATGTGGCCAATGGCATTCTTTCGGCTATCAGCGACAATGTCTTTGTTGCGACGGTTTACATCCAGGAAGTGCTCCGCGCCTACCAGGCGGGCACCATTACCCGTGACCAATTTGACCTTTTGGCGGTTGCCATTAATACCGGCACGAATATCCCCAGTGTGGCGACGCCAAACGGACAGGCCGCATTTTTATTTTTATTAACCTCCTCACTGGCTCCGGTTATCCGCTTATCTTATGGGAAAATGGTCTGGATGGCGCTTCCCTATACGTTGACCATGGCGAGTGTCGGCCTGTTTGCCGTGTATTTTTTATTAGATCCGGCGACATCATATTTATATGATACCGGACTCATTCAACATCATAGCCTGAGTGGCTCCGGCAATCCCCCAGAACCGGCAACGCATTAATTGTTGGAGAAATCAGATAGTGGCTGGGTGAGAAGAAATGGCACCTCTGCAGCAAGAGGGACCAACAACTCGATTGTAGGGAGAAATGAAAATGCGAAGGCTCAGAAGCACCACTTCTGAAGCCTTACCGACTGTTGTGTGGTTCCCAGTTGGTATTACGGGGCCAGTGTTGCAACAGTTTCATTATCCTGAACTACCCGTTCCGGGTACAGAACGATTTCCACACGACGATTTTGGGCTCTTCCTTCCTCAGTCTCATTGGGCATCACCGGTCGTCTATCCGCATAGCCCGTCGCTGAGAATTGATTGGGATCCATTCCGGTTTGCTCAATCAGATACCGCAATACCGTCGTGGCCCGGGCAGTTGAAAGTTCCCAATTCGTGGCATACTGTTTTTGCAGCTGTCCATAAATGCGGTGGTTGTCCGTGTGCCCCTCAACTTGGATGCTTTTCCCTGGCAAGGTGGCTAACACCTGGCCAACCTGCTTCATGATCTTGAGTCCCAGAGGAGTCAAATCCGCCTCACCGGACTCAAAGAGGACTTGCCCCAGCATGGTCAACACTAATCGATCATGGTGTTGAGTCACTACAAGGCTTTTGCCAAATTTGTCCTCAAGCGCCTTGGTAATGCGATCGATCTCTTCTCCGACTGTGATCACTTCATATTTGACCTTCGCCAGTTGCGCTTCCTGAACTTCCCGGGCTTTTCGGACCAATTCCAACTCATGTTTCAATCGCTCCACTTCCTTGAGCCTAGCTTCCAAAGCCGAGAGTTCTTTCTCCAACACCCTATTCTCTTCACGAAGGTGAGACACCTGGCCAATTTGCCCATCCAAACCCGATCTGATTTTTGTAAGTGCGGCCCTCAAATCATGGAAATCCACCGGCTCTCCCCCAAAAAGAGGATCGGGCAGAGAACCGACTCCTTCCGCGTTTCCGAGTTTCCGGATTTGTGTATACAGCGCTTCGACTTCTTGTTGAACCGCGGCTAGTTGTTCCTCTTTAAGTTGGTCTTGCACCTCAACGGTATGCTCCAGGGCCATCTTGGTTTCTTGAAGCTGTATGACTTCAGATTGCTTCGCTTCAACAGCCTGCTGCAACCGTTCAAGTTCCACAGCGGTGGACTCTTGGCTCTCTTCGTATTCTTGAAGAGCACGTTCATGTGATTGCTGGCTCACGCACCCGACCACAACCATACACGCCACAGCTACAAGGAAAATATTGATCAGTTTCATGGTGCCTGCTCCTCCACGTTTACTGCCTCTCCTCACCTCAGCTTTCCGGCAATCAATGAAACCTGAGGATTCAAGACTGATTGGTAACTTTAAGCCAAAATTATTTTGATCTACTCTTCTGGGTGCCAGACTCATCCTTCCCCTAGTGACTGGAAGGTTCCTCCACCACCGCAGAGAGCCGAGAAGATTATTCTCGGCATTTTTGATAGGCCACTTGAGAAAACAGGAAGAACACTGCGGAAATTGGTCAAAGACGTCAGAAAGGCCTTTCAAAATTTCCCAAGGGCCACAACTGAGATTGTTTCAATTCACAAGGGATCTATGTGGAAAAATGAAGAGGGGGGTAATGTTAGAATGAAGGGATTGGGGGGATAAGAAGCTTGATCATCGCCTCGCATGCTCACTAAGAAGGACCATGCTGTCTTAGCATAAATTCTTCTGGAGGTATCGTCTCTGTCGCGACTGCTGCCAGCTTTGTCTTTTACCGAAGAGCCACCTCGCGGACCATCCCCAACTGGTACTGTGCCATATGCTGAGCCAAGTGCGTGACGCTCGAATCCATCATTTCCATAAGTGGTGACGGGTACAAGCCGATCCCCAAGATTAAAACCGCAAGAGGGATCACCGTGGCCAGCTCTCGCATACTGAGATCCGGTAGTTGTGCAATGGTGGAATTTTTAGGTTGGCCCAACACCACCCGTTGGAGCATCCAGAGCATATATGCCGCAGCGAGGACAATGCCCCCCATGGACAACAACACCATTACATAGCTTTCAAAAGACGTTCCGACCAGGACCAAAAATTCTCCTATAAAATTGCACGTGCCAGGCAGTCCGAAGGACGCCACCGAAAACAGACAAAAAAGTGCCACAAACCGAGGCATCGATTTTTGCAATCCTCCATAATCCTGAATCGACCGGCTATGGGTCCGATCATACAATTGACCGACAGCCAAAAAGAGGGCTCCCGTGGTTATTCCATGGTTCACCATCTGCAAGATGGCCCCTTGAATGCCATGGTTATTGAACACGAAGATCCCCAATGTCACGAATCCCATATGCGAAATTGAGGAGTAGGCTACAAGCTTTTTCAGATCAGACTGGGCCAAAGCCATGTATCCCCCGTACACAATAGCTGCCACTGATAACCACAAAATAAAGGGGGCGAAGGTCACCGAGGCCTCGGGAAACATAGGGAGACAAAATCGTAAAAATCCATACCCACCCATTTTTAAGAGCACCCCTGCCAAAAGAACGCTCCCGGCAGTGGGGGCTTCGGAATGGGCATCTGGTAACCATGTGTGAAACGGCAACATGGGCAATTTAATGGCAAAAGCCAGGAAGAACGCCAGAAAAATCCAAAATTGGGCGTCAGGAGAATACGTATTCTCTGCCAACGCTAAAATATCGAATGTCCGCCCTCCTTCCACATACAACCCGAGTATTGCCAAGAGTAAAATCAGGCTTCCTGACAAACTGTACAAGACGAATTTGATGCCGGCGGCGATGCGTTGGGGACCACCCCACAGAATGATCATGAAATACATGGGAATCATCGTGACTTCCCACAACATGAAAAACAAAAACAGGTCCAGAGCGGTAAAGACCACGATCATGGCCCCTTCGACCAACAGAATCATCGCCATAAAGGAGCGTACACGAGTGGTAATCGATTGCCAGGAGCAGAGCACGCAAAACGGGCAGAGCAGAGTCGTGAGTAAAACCAGGAGCAGACTAATCCCATCCACACCGACAGCATATTGAATATTAAAGGTCGGCATCCATGCCATCCGCTCCACAAATTGCATGCCTTGAATGGAAAAATCGAACTCTTTCACTAGCACCAGTGAGAGAGCACCATCTCCCAGCGTACACCCGAGTGCCACGCGCCGAATCCATTCCTGATCCTGAATACAGGCGATGATCGCAATGCCCACAAACGGGATGGCAATCATGACACTCAAAAGATGTTCAATAAAGATCGTGTTCATAGTCTCCCCTTCCTGACATGCCGATCATGACACCACCAAGACATGAAAGACGTCTTATCCTTTTTCTTTCGGACCCAATGCCGTTGTTATCCATGCCCAACTCGTCTTCTCAAGATTGCTGAGAAGCTCCATGTAGAATCACACCACATACCAAAATAAGACCCCAATGCCTAAAATGAGCCAGAAAATCATGACCAGTAAGTGGTGCTGTAATGTGCGAGGCTCCAATTCCCGCATCAAACTCCCTGTGGTCTCTGCTTGATTCCCGGCACGATTCACATTTTTGTCGATAACTTTGATCTCGATACTTTTCCATAGCCAGTTGGCGATACCAAGGCTACGTTGCCCGATACCCACCACGACCCGATCGACACCACGAAGATCCACCACCCGCCAGAGCCACCCGGCAATTCCTACGCTGTTTCGACCCAAACCCACTACCAGCCCGTCAATCCCGCGAAGGTCCACCACCCGCCACATCCATTTCGCCGCCAACACCGACACATTTGCGATTCCCATGATCAGGGCGTCAAACACTTTCCGGTCGACAACCCGCCAGAGCCATCGGGCAAACCGGAGGGAGGGCACCACAACAAACGCCTCGTACATTTCGTCGAAATACAATTTATTCAGGAAATGGACATAGCAACGCTTGCCCATTTCCGATTGTTGAAACCAGGATCCGGAAAATTTTGTTAGGGAAAAGTACCCGACCGCGATACCGCCTACAGCCACGGCAAAGGCTAGAATACCTTGCATGCCAGACCCCCTCGAAGGATTTTCTGGAATATACGGCATACGATGTCCCACGACCGGCGACAGAAATTCGGCAAACCAACTCCACAAGATCAGTAACAGGCTTCCGACGATTCCAATGATCGCCAAGATTCCCAGAAGATGAATGGGGGAAAAGAAACGAGGCTGCATGGCCTGGCTTCCCATTCTATCTCCATAGGCGATTGATAGAGGTTGGTGAAACAACAGCAGAACACCTCGCATGACATACATGGCGGAAAAAAATACCGTCAAAAATCCCAAAATCCAAAAGGTCCATTGGGCTGAAGATCCCGGTTGAATCATCCACAATTGTTCATATGGTCCGAAAAAAATGAGGAAGGGGGGAAGACAGGCTAACAGCAACGCCCCTGATACGATTGGCCACAAGGAATGGGTTGAGGGGACATGTGCGGAAAATGAAGTTGGTTCATGTCCATGAGATCCAACCAAACGAAGCGCGTTTCCGGTCGATAAAAATAAAAATCCCTTCAAACAGCCATGGGCCAGCATATGAAAAATAGACACCACAAAAGCCCCCACTCCGCAGGTCATGATCATAAAACCGATTTGACCAATAGTGGAAAACGCCAGCATGCGTTTAATATCCACCTGAGTCAGGGAGACCAGAGTCGCAAAAAGGGCCGTTAGGCCCCCGATCACCGCAATGACAGTCATGGCTTCAGGCGAAAGTATCACGAGGGGACTCATGCGAACCAACAAGAAGGGCCCTGCATTCACCATGGTCGCGGCGTGAATCAAAGCCGAAACGGGCGTAGGCGCTTCCATGGCAAAGGGTAGCCAGACGTGGAAGGGCATTTGTGCGGATTTCCCCATGGCTCCCAAGAAAAGAAACAGTGTAATGAGCGTGAGGATGTGAATGGGAACGTCCAGCCCGAGCCAGCCGAACAGGTTGATGGTGTTTCCCTCTATGGATGGGGCTTCCGCTAAAATCGTCTGGATATCCAGTGTTCCAAAAGTGGAATAGGTCAGAATGACCCCGAAACCTAAGCCCACATCTGCGACCGAATTCACGAGAAAGGCCTTGGTCGCAGCCTGAGCAGATGACTGACGCTCACCCCAATGAGAAATCAACAAATAGGAACAGATACCCATGATCTCCCAGAACACAAACATCATGAGTAGATTATTGCTCATGACCAACATGATCATCGAAAACGTAAACAGCGCGATAACCGCAAAGAACCGGTTATACCGGGGATCGCCGATCATATAACGGGACGCGTACACATGCACCACGCTGCTCACACCGGTCACCAGGAGCAGGAGCAACACCGTGAGTTGGTCGAGGTAGAGACCCAAATCAACAACCAGGTCACCCGATTTGATCAGTCGATAGAGGGGGATGGAAAAGGCCCCGTCCGATACCACGTGAGCAAACGCGATGGTGGAAAAAGCGAAGGAGAGAGCCATAGCCGGGATCCCGACCTTATGACCTTGCTCGCCCAGCCAGGGCTTCCCCAGCACGAGAACCAGAGCGGCCATCAGAGGAAGGAGAGGAATAAGGATGAGGAATGTCATATTCAGGAGATCACCATATGCCTAACCCAGCTAAAGCCCTGGTGGAACCGCATTTTTGAGGAGGAAACTGACAATGTGGTCGCTCATCACTCCCAACACTATGACCGCCACTGACATTGCACCGAGACTAATTCGCACCGCCAACGGAATCTCACGCATGAGAGGAGGCTGCTGAGCGGACCGGTCACGAAACACCCTTTCAAATAACTTAAGAAAGTAGGCGAGAGTTAACAGAGTCGCAATCAGGACTGCGGCAATGGCAAGATAGTTCTGTGCTTCCACCGCGCCAAGAATGATATACCATTTTCCAAAGAACCCCCCTGTCGGAGGAATTCCAATCATCGACAGGGCTATGACCACCAGGGCGACCGACATCCATCCCGCTCCTCCTTGCAATCGCACAAGATCCTCAATAGTGCGAACCCCATACAGATGAATAATCGCCCCTGCCCAGAAAAACAATCCCGCTTGCATCACGGCATCATTCAAGAGGTAAAAGACTCCGCCGACAAAACCTGTTTGATTCCCGAGACTAATTCCCACCAGCACCAGCCCGATATGCGAAAGCCCTCCATACGCAAACATGCGTTTAATTTCTGTCTGGGACAAAGCCAGGAATGCGCCAACCAAGGCTGCAATTGCCCCAAGAATTCCCACTAACATCAGAAGGCGGATCTGGTAGATCACCGCATGGGCTCCGAGCACCCAAAACATAATACGAATCCATCCATAGAGGGCGACCTTGGTCACTAACGAAGCCAGCATGGGTGAAACGCGGTCAGGAGCATACGTGTAGGCATCCGGCAACCATCCGTGGAGCGGCACCAACGCCATCTTGATGCCCAAACCGATAAACATAAAAAGCACACCGACAGCGATGGCCTTGGAGCCCACCAAGGGTGGCACCCGCTGCGCCAGATCCGCCATATTGAGCGTACCCGTTTCAGCATATAAGTATCCTACCCCCAGGAGATACAAAGAAGCTCCGAACGTGCCGAGAATTAAATACCGGAACCCGGCGACAAGGGCTTTCCCGCCAGCTAACCCAACTAAGGCATAAGCACACAGGGCGGATACTTCTAAGAAAACGAAAAGATTGAACAGATCTCCAGCAAACACCATGCCGGTCAGACTGGCGATCAATAACAACACCAGCGTATAAAACGGGACAATCCGGCTACCGAGGTAAGGAAACAAGACAGAACTAAGGAAGGTGATACACACCAATCCGACAAGACTTAAAGCCACGGTCATGACGCTGGCCAATCCGTCTGCCACCCACTCAATCCCGACCGGATCGGCCCATCCCCCAAAGTCATAATGAATGGTCCCGTGTTGAAGAACTCCTACCAGATTCGCGAAGGAGACCACGACCATCGCAGCCAGCACACCAATCGCTAGTGGCCGGCACCACTCACGACGCCTGACACCGATTAATGGCAGACAAATGGCTAAACCGAGAGGTAAAAGGAAAAGGATTACGGGAAGGTGGCGCGTCATTCCATCCTTTTGAGAATTTCTTCTTCGTCCAGGCTGCCGTATTTTTTATAAATGGCATCGGCCAGGGCCAAAGATACTCCCAGGGTGGCAACACCCACGACAATTGCCGTCAATGTCAGAACATGAGGGAGAGGATTAGCATAGACTTCAGGGTGAATAATTTCCGTAGTGGAGAGCAAAATAGGCACCGTAGCGTCTCGCTTGGCACTCGTCGTGACGAGGAAAAAAATCACACTCGTTTGCATGAGATACATCCCGATGAGTTTTTTCACCAGATTGTACCGGGTCACCATAATATAGATGCCCCACAGAAACAGCAGCACGAAGGCAATATAGTTGGGGCGCTGGAGCCACCCCCCAATCAACTCAAACATCATACTCCTGCTCGGTATCGTGATAGGCCAAGCTGAGAACAATAGAGATACCGGTCACCGCAACGTCTACGGCCACGCCGATTTGTGCTAGTAGAATCCCCATGTACCGACGTGCGGGAGCATCCAAACCCGGAATTTCCAAATTGGCATAGTTGAGAAATTCCCCACCTCCAATGAGGCATAAGCCACCCACTCCCACAAAAATAATCAATCCAATCCCATCGCCATGCAACGCCTTTTCTACCAGGCGCCCCTGAGGGGACTTCAGCCCAAACACCAAAAAAGTCAGAATCATACTGGTCGTCCAAATGACGCCGGCCACAAATCCTCCTCCCGGGCCATACTGGCCGAAGAACAAGACATAAATGGCAAACAGCTGGGCCAGAGGAATGAGCATGCGACTCATGCTCTGAACAATGATGCTGTCATGGATCTGTTTCATGAGCCTGGCTCCCTTAATAACAACGCACAGGCAATGCCGGCCGTAAATATCACCACGGTC
This sequence comes from uncultured Nitrospira sp., assembly GCA_902500695.1. Classification (GTDB taxonomy): domain Bacteria; phylum Nitrospirota; class Nitrospiria; order Nitrospirales; family UBA8639; genus Nitrospira_E. The sequence goes on from CABVRQ010000008.1 coordinate 46,212, forward strand.
TCAATCAACGTATCAAATGCCCGATAGTCCATCAGCACCGAGGTGACCACATTCGGCGTGAGCGTGTCCGCATAGCTATTCTGTAAGTACACAGGAGAAATATGCACGTTGGGCGGTGAGGTCGGGTCGCCAAACTGAGGAAGATCATTAGCCGCGAGTAACAACAGAAGGCCCAACAAGGGCAGCCCGAGCACTCCTGCCAGAGGAGGAGGGGGACGACGAAGGCGGCTATCCTTGGGAGCGGTATCAAACAACGTGATGAGAAACAACACGGTGCCCAACCCGGCCCCAATCACGGCTTCCACAAATGCCACATCCACCGCACCCAGCCAAGCCCAAACCAGGGACAGGAAGAAACTATACGACCCGAGAATAAACACTGAACTCATCAATTCCTTGACCAAAAATGTTGCGCTGGCTGCCGTCAGAACCAGGAGTAACAGCAAAGCAATATTCACTGAATACATCATGGGTCTTCCTTCGTCTGAGGTTTAAGGCCAGCCCGATAGGCCGCTCGAATGGTGGCATGAGCAATGACCGGATTTAAAAGGATGAGCAAGACCAGAACGACCAGGATCTTCAGCATATTGATCCCGAATCCCTGGTACAAAGCAAGGCCCGCGAGAACGCAAATGGCGCCCAGGGAATCAGTCAGGGAGACGGCATGGGATCGCGAAAATACGTCGGGGAGGCGTAGCGTGCCAATCGCAGCCACAACCAGGAAAAATACCCCTACTAGAATTAACCCGATGGCAAAAACAACCATTTAGGGTGTCCCTCGTTGCTCAAGAAATTTAGCAATGGCAAATGCTCCAACCAAGTTGAGAAGCGCATACCCCGTGGAGATATCCACGAACATCTCTACACGGTCATAGACTGTTCCCATCACAACGCCCAGAATGATGGCTTTGGTCGAAATTCCCGCCAACCCTAATACCCGATCAAATACCGTGGGGCCCTGGATCACACGGTACAGATACACGAGAATCAGAAAAGACAACGTGATTAATAAAAACAGAAAAAAATCAATCATCAGTGATTCGTGTCTTCCTGAAAGACCCAGGCAATTTTGCGCTCCATCCGGCCTGTGGTGAGGTCCTTTGCTGCTGTCTCATCTATCGCATGCACCAGAAATGTATTGCCGTTGGCTTCAACGGTAATGGTGCCAGGCGTCAAGGTCACAGAATTTCCAAGCAGAACGATGGCACCCCGATGCTTTAAATGAGACCGATAGGTAATGAGTGTGGGCTTAATGGGTAATGAGGGATTCAGAATGAGTTTCGTCAAGTGCAGACTACTCTCAACAATCCGAAGAAAGAGCCAGGGGCTGTACAGGACGACACGAACCCATGGGAAATTATGGAAGGGAGAATGAGGGAATCCCGTGTTTAACCACGCCACTCCACAAGATGCCATGAATCCAAGTACGAGGTGAAAATTGTCGTACTTCCCTGATAACACAAGCCAGACACCAAAAAGGGCCAAGGTGTTCGCGATAAACTGTTTCGGATAAGAAGACTTCATCCTGGGCTATTCTCACCAAAATCTGAACTTCTCGACTCAATGAATCCGATAAGGTAAAAAAAAAGCCAACCATATGTTTTTCGAATGAGGTATTCAAAAAACCTGGTTGGCATGTACTGTCTCCAGCCTAGCGGAACTAAAAAAATGCTGGGAACCCTACGGCCATGATGTATATGATGTTTCGGAAAACCGGATGCTCCCACTCTCCCTACTCGGTCTTCGCCAAATACAAAGAGGAGCCTCATCCTTTTCAACACCCTGCAAGCCTCTGACCTTATACCAGGCACCCTCTTCCATCCACAACTCCGAATCAAAGGGTTAGGTTCGATTGGAGTCTTTTGACCAACCTACTTAGGACCACTGGATCCTCTAGGTGGAATCGAAAAGCCTAGGAAATTAACATCTCTCATCAGAGATGATGTGGATATTCGTTCAGGCATTCAAAGCACGGCAAAAGGTAAAAAGACTCTCCTTCCTATCGTGAAATCAAATTGTAACCGTGACCGGTTCCCAAGTTGCATCAGAGAGATACCGTGAAAAGCCTCTGGACTCTGGATCACACGCTATGACATTCATCCATTGGTTATGGAAGACATGCTGAAGCAACCTGTGCTTCTGAATAATGGACCGTATTCGATCCGGCGGTGCCTCAATGATGGCGAGTAAGCGCATGGGTTCATGATAGTGCCGCGCCCCATCATTTACCGATTGGAGGGGAAGGCCTTTTTGCAGATCACTTTGGCTCCCTAACATCACCCCAACTCCGGCAACCATATTGTGAATGACCTTGCTCCCACTCCCATAGGCCCAAGGATCCACCGCCGAAAAGTAATACGTTAAGTTAATCAATTCACCCACGATGAGGGGTGCGGTCATGATTTTTTCAAGAAGGCTCCCATCAGGATCTGAGCCAGGGTCGTAGGAATGTAAAAAGACTCTGCCTTCCAAATCCAGACCCTTGGTAAGAGCCCGCCTTCCAATCAAAAAGGCCGCGTTCCCCGACAATCCCCATTCAGGACGGGAATTAGCCCAATCCATGCTCCGTTGCCTGACATGTTTAAACGCTGCATTTGGAGACACCGCTGTCGGAGCGCCGGGGATTCGCCCGCATCGTTCCAATGCCTGATGTGTACCAGCCTGCTCCAAGTCTTTCACCAACAGTCCTAATTCCTCTAAATGGATAGCAGGAACATCGACAAGGTCATACAACATCACTCGATCAGTGGTGGTGTTGTGTTTGGCGGGAAGAAACCAGGTATCCTCCGGAATGACCAGGCCATGATCGTTCAGAATGTGCCGGACCTCTGGATTATTGGCCATAGCCGAAAAGGCACGAGCATTCGGGTCACCATGACTGCCTCCACATGCGCCACAGTCCAGTGCCGCATAATAGGGATTATTATCGGATTGGCTTCCATGACCGCAGACCATCACAAAACGGCCAAAACTTTTCGTGAGCCCGATCACACGCAATCCGCCCTCCACAAAGGCCGCTTGCTCCAATGTGGTGAAACCTTGCGTCAGTTCTCCCAAACGCGGCCTTTCCTGCTCGTGATCACCTGAAGGCGTAACAGGAATATGCGTGGAAACGGTGCTCCCCAACCACTGCTGCAAAGACTGTTTGACGGCATCGAAGGAGGTTCGAAAGAGCGTTTTTCCTACCAACCCGACGCTAAAAAACATTCCTAGCACATCAATCAGCATAAAGGAGGCAAATGGATTGTGCTTTAGATCATGAAAGAGGTGATGACTGAGTTGATGCCACCTGGTCCCGGAAAGATAGCTCTCCACCCTTTCATGCTGCCCCATTCGCGGAACTTCGATCACTTCCGTTTTTGGTGTCAACAAAATTGGACACAAAGCCAAGTGGTCGTGGCTATCAAATGCCACATGACTCATGGTCACACCAAAGAATCCGGCATACCCAAATGTTTCATACGGTCCCTGAGCCTCAAGATGGCGACGAAACGACTCTGAGCGGGCATCGATGCAAAAAATCCCTTGCGCCCGAGGCCGCTCATTAGCAATAGGTGCCACCACCCGATGTCCGCTGATCTTCCTCAGCAAAGACTCTCGATAGACGTACTCATACGCTTCAAGCCAAACCGGTCCATGTGCCGATTGAGGAAAGAGATCCAGCCATTCCAGCAAGGTTGACATGTCGCTGTAAGACAATTCGTGTACCTCAATTGGGGACAATTCCAAAAACTGAGCCAGGTGAAAAATCCGCCAAGCTTGATGGCACACCGCGTAATCATTAGGATCAGTGGCGTGAGAAGAAGAAAAACTCAACTCCTGTTCATGCTTACCATGTTCGTTCCAATAGGCCAGGAGTGCAGATAACGACCCTTTGATGCCCCATTCCCGTTGGCAAAGTCCCTCTACCATTCCCGATTCATAAAAGAGCCGGACGGCCAGATATTGCACAGGATCGATGGGATAGTGTTGTTGGGCAGGATACCCGGCATGGTCTCCACGCCAGCGGATAAACCCTGACCAACCTGGCAATTGAGCTAAATGACGAGAGAGATACTCTTGCCAACGTCCCTTCGGGATATTGAGATCCTGAAGATGCCTGCACAACATCTCTTCCGGTGCGTCGGACAATTCGCGAATTTTTTGTCGGAGATCCGGAATCCCGAGAAATCTGCCTGAGAGATCCCCCCCGGCCAATTCTCGCCATGCAGCAAAAAACCCCTTATCTCTTGAAGGCATACTCCATCCCGCAACACCTTCGTCAACAAATGCCGCAATCCATTTGATCATGTGCGTATTGATGGTCTCAACCAGCGCGCTCCCCGTCTCACTGTCTAGCCAATCACCCAGCGTTCGGTCTTTAGGTAAATCAACCGTGACGGAATGGGCCTCTTTTCTAGATAAATCAGAGCTCCGATTGAGATCAGGTGCATGAAAAGAACCCGATCCCGACACAGGATCAAACAATTGGCATGTCGCCAACGAACTTTTCCAGAGGTTGTGCAGATAGGCCGATTCCGGATCATGTCGGCACTTCTCGCACTCACGAATCGTTCGGTCAATAATGGATGTTCGAGACTCCTCCGGAAGATCGGATCGAAATCGTGTGCTCAGACCTTCTAGTTCCAGGGTCCACGGCAGTAACGCAGTAGGTAAGGCTTCAATCCCGTAAACGGCATGAATCCGCCAGACATCTTGGATATGAATGATACGGTCACCAACCTGCATCGTGGTTCGAGAAGGGAGGGGAGGTCCTACGCGCCCAAGGGCCTGGTCAATGGCCGAAAGAGTGATTCGACCTTGATGAACGAATTGACGATACTCTTCACCAGGCAAAAACCCCTTGGCGCCCAGCAACTGATTCGCTTCCTCAATCGCACAGGCAAATGGTAAATGTTCAAGGTCCCGAATGGGATTGTAATAGGCAAACGATTTCATCGGCCAATACGGCCCGATGGGCTGACACGCCTCATCAACGATTTCTCGAAGCCATTTCCAATTCGTCATTGATGAATGATCTTGCTCAAGTTTGCTCATTGGCCCATTTCCACTTTTTTAAGAGCACGGACGTCTACCATCCTCAAATCAAAGTCTAGAGAAACCATTTGTGCTCTTACTGGATAAAATAACGCGAATCAGGGTGAAATGGCAGAAGGGAAAACCTGACAAGACCATGCACCCAACTCATTAGATTTCAGTTAATTTAGCAGCATTCAATTAACTCAATTGACAATAAAAAAGCCAACCGAGGGACGTCTCCTCTTGCTAGCCTCAGGAGATCACTTGGTTGGCTTATTCAATCGCCTATCTCAATCACCTGATGAATGATACAAGCGATCCGACAAACCCATTTTACGATCAAGGTCAAAACCAGCACGGTGACCACCCTCCTCAGGCATTCGAGGAGAAGTCCGTTCTCTTCTTGACCTCACAGGAACAATACGCTTATATCAGGGGGGTAGGCTCTTCCTCAAGATCCCGATATTTTTTCCTACGGGAATGTGAATGATCGATAGTTAAATGGGCAAGGTCCGTATTGCCGGAAAGCATGACTCTATGAAACCCCCCTTCACACGAGGTGAAATGGAATCGGCAATACGAAATGCCATCATTAAATTTGAGCAGGAATTCATGGGCCGCGGCCCCACCGATGTTCGAGCCAGCATTCTTCGCGACACCATCCTCATTCGGCTTAAAGGTGTTCTGACGCCAGCCGAACGCCAGCTGGCCAAAAGTGAAGAAGGCATTGGAATGGTTAAACAGATGCGCCAGAATCTCATTTCACAAGGAAGAGAGCAATTGTGTCGTGAAATGTTGGAGATCACCGGAGCGGAAACGACTGCCCTGTTTACAGATATCGACACCCGAATCGAAGAACGCATCATCGTCCTGACCTTAGATCGTGATTTGGAGGCGACCTTTCGCTGAAAATCCTCAATTTGGACATTAACCGTCTCACAGATATCTGTGAATGACTGCGCCGGTTGGACCACTTTCTGGACCTTAGTGACTGAATTCACGATTCTTTCTGGGTTTCCCTTCCTGGCTTTTTGGGAGACAGAAATTTTTCACTCTTGACTTCTCTGGAATTTAGCTTATCTTTGAAGGTATGAATCCAGGACGCGTGTTAACCCATGATGAGAAAAAAGCCTCTGAGGCGGCCTTTCGGGGATTGCCGATGAATGATTCATGGACGGATTCTGCCAAGGCCGTCTATGAAGGTCTTCTTCAGGCATTAGGGAAGACACCTCTGAGCGATCTTGCTCCTTCAGAAAAAGAAGACACCGATTCCAAGGAAAGCTCTAATGTTTTGCCTTCAGATTTCCCTGAACCATCCCAGTTAGCTCTTTCCCTGAGCTCAGGGGATATACCTGCAGAATTTGAATCACTCCCGATTGGATCCCGCAAAGAAGCCATTGAATCTGGGATACTCAAAGATGTCACGTCTATTGCGCAAAGCGTTGGGCTGGATTTCTGTGTGGGCATGACCAATCCGCTCTGGGACAAATACATCACACCTTCTCCAGATTATACCGAAGAACTTATTCAAACACGCCTACGCGATACCCTGGTGGCTGTCCGTCTCCGGTTAGCCATCCTAAAAACACCAACTCCCCTGGTGGATGTTCCTATCTTGTTACAGTTTTCTCCTGAACCGACCCCTCAGCTCTGCCTCACCTTTGCGCTATTTCACAAAGATCCAGTTGATGGCGATTGCCTGCTCCTGATTCATCCAGGTGAGGTCTTCGCGACCCGCCAAGCATTTGAGAATAATTAACCCGTTTTCCTCCCAAAACTCAGAACTTTTTTGTAGGCAAGAAATGTCTTCTGTTAATTTCAAACCGATAGGTGATGTGGTTGTTGCCACCCGATAATGCTCAACTGAGTCCCTCAGGATAGGGTTGGAACACGCAAAATTAGGGATGAGGCGAAAACCAAGGGGAGTGAGAAGCCACGAAGTTGAAATATAGGTGGTTTGCTCCTCCCGCTTGACGTTGCATCGCACAAAAATGAGAAAGGCAATGGGGAACATCCCCAATTGCGAGAGAGGGTTCAAGCCCGTGAACTTATGGCTCACGGGCTTGATACCATTAGTCGGATAAGAACGAAGAAAGCCCCCTTTATTCCAAATCGCTGGGATTGTTGAATAACGCAGGCAACGCAATATTGCCATGTCCGTACTGGGGGAAATTATGTGACTGCGAATCACCCGGATTTAAATTGGAAGCCGTATCGTCAGGTGGAAACAACACCAGCGTCTGGAGAAAATCGATAACCTGCCCCTGCTGCTGATCCGATAACCGGGCAAAGCGATCCCGAGAATTTTGCGCTTCACCACCATGCCGCATGATAACCGACCACAGGTCGATACTCCGCCCGTCATGCCCATAAGGAGCAGTCGTCCCCACTCCCCATAGCGGTTCGGTCATCAACTCCTTGGTCAAGGTGCCATCCCAATTGCGTTCCCAGAAGTTGGAGCCAAGGTTATGCCGCTTGAAATCCGCATAAATATTCTTGACGACAAATCGTTGACCTTTGGGTTTTTTCACCGAAGGCGAACCCGAACCCTGGACGTCTTGGAACGAAGGAGTCGCCACGGCAAACAGATCATTGAAAATCCCTCGTCGACGGTCATAAGTGGTTTCAACATCAGCCACACGTCGATCTTTCTCAATGACTAAATTTTGGATATGACAGCCGGTGCATTGAATGTCCTGAAAGAGTTTCTGCCCTTGTTCAGTATCTCTGGTTTGCCGGCCTATGCCGGGCTTAAAATAATTCAACAAATAGAATTCCAGATGGTCCACCAGACTCACGGGCACTTCATTGGCAACCCCATCTCGATCCGAATCATCACTCTCACTAAAAACTGGTGGCGCTTCGATTGCATCAACCTTCCCATTTAACACCATTCCCGATGGCGTCACCACTTTCTCACCGCCCGCAGCCTTCGCCAGATCAGGATCAAAAGCCTCCATACCCATTTCTCCATTCAATGCCCCGACAACAAATTCCCTGATGGAAATGGTGCCGCCGTGATGGAAAAATGGCCGTACCCGAAGATCCGCATCAACCCCTTCTAATCGAGAAGAATCGACCGAACCGTCAGGATTGACTCTGATTTTTCCATAGGAAATTCCTTTACTCTTCAACGACACTTCCACCGATCCTCGTCCATTCTTGGCTTTGGCAATGGCCTGATCCCGGGTTTGCCGAAGATCTTGGGTAATTTCATCGGCAAGCATTTCGACAATCCCTAACCCGAATAAATGCGGGGCATCCCGGCTATCCGGACGGGTAAACACGTCTCCACCAAATCCCGCCGAACTACGTGGACGTCCGTGGCAGGCCGCACAACTATCGGTTAACCCTGCGCCCAGGGAGGCATCAGCGCTAATATCTCCAAACCCGTCACCATTGCGTGGGCCCATCCCTTGAGATATGGTGAATTTTCGTTGAAAAATATTACGACCGCGACGAATGGATCGGAACGGATCCCGGTTAATAATGTATAGCGAGGAATCGGGAGTGTTAATATCTCCCCGGCCAGCCCCAATTTGCTGCTCCAAGGATTTCTGAATCCCTGCCTGTTCAGAATTAGGGTGTTGAAAGATGTCGGTTTCCTGGGCCTGCGCGCCAGGTAAACCTGTTACAAACGACAGCGTGCCCAACACTGGGAACAAAAAGAAAAGAGACATACCTCTTTTCCCATTCTTTAGCATAACGAAACTCTCTTTCCTGGGGGAAAACTGTTGAAATTATTGAGGGGGAAGTGGACTGCTCTGACAGACACAGTTGAAGTTAATGAGGGGGGCGGGAAACTGCTTTCCTACATATGGAAAAATTCTCACCCATTAAAAAAATATTAGACAAAAAATACCTTTCTGTTTATTTTTTGTACAACGGAAATGAACTCAAGCAAATTTAATACCAGAACATGAAGTGCCAAAAATACAGGACTTTTTGCCCTCAGGTGGGTTGGATTTAAGATTGTGAAAAGTCATTCTCCGAAAATCCGTATGGTTCACCCTTCGGTTTCCATTCGCATGCTTGATGGACAATCGATACATTTTTGAACCAGGAGATTTCAGAGTGCACATTTGCCGGAAAATTTTTGAAAGAGGAGAAGGCCTTGTCAGCTGAACAATCATCCTTTCACGTACCACCACTCAATCCATTCGGGGGAAAAACCTTAATTGTGGACGCGGAGCGCCCAGACTGCTTCACCTTACCCAGCGAAGCTCTCGCTCAAGCTCAGGAAGATGATCAAATATTCATTCGACCGGGGGTGTATGAAGATCGGTTGGTAATGACGGAGCGAACCATCCATCTTATCGGCGCCGGACGGGACCAGGTCACCATATTCAATCGGCGGAGCGGTCCTTGCTACCTTCAGCGAGTCTCTGGAGGAAACATTAGCGGCGTGACGTTCCGGTATGTAGGCAGCGACCAACATTCCGCCCTGAATATTTTAGATTCGGTGTGCACCATATCTCACTGCAGGGCCACAGAAGGGCTTTTATCCGGAATCGTGATTTATGGACCGGATTGCCGCCCGACCCTGCTCGGGAACGAGATCTCTCATAATCGGGAGTCCGGTATTTTTTCTTTTGCCGGCGCTCAACCTTATCTGCGCGAAAATGCGTGTTTTGGGAATCATCATTTTGGAATTGCCGCACGGGACGAGGGCACTCGACCCGATATGATTAAAAACATCTGTCGGGAAAATATGCTCAGTGGCATTCTCCTCTTTCACCTTGCTAAAGCGCTTATCCTCGACAATACCTGTGCAGAAAATGCGCATTGGGGAATCGTGCTCACTCCGGACTGTGAAACCACCCCAAAATTAGAAGACCTCCACCAATCAAACAATCTGGAAATTAACCCTCGCGGGGCCTATACCCTCACCACTGAACCATTGGCTGATATTGGTCGCTAGGTCGAATCGCCGCACGCCTGGTCATTCACGAGGGCAATACAAGATGCTGGGCAACGAGGGTCTATGATAAGGTCGGCAACGTTGACAGGACTTTCTAGGACGATTCGAGATGAATGATAATCTGTGGCATCAACTGAACGCTGTTTTGGGAAGCCTCACGGTTACGGTGGGACTCTGGTTATTAGTAGGAGCTTTACCGATGCCTATCGGAATTGCCCTGGCCATCGGACTGGCTATCCTGTTGGCCTGGAAATGTCCGTCTATTGGATCAATCTGGGCGATCTCCACGCTCCTCTTGGGAGCAGAAAGTTTGGCATGGCCGATCATGGAAATGGCGGATCTCAAAAAGCTGGGACCAGAACCTCCATTAGAAGAATTGGAACGAATTTTCACCGCCGTGTTGTTTGGCCTGTTTTCCGGGGTGTTCTGGATGACCTTCGCCTATGGCATTTTCAAACGCACTCGAGATAAGAACTCCCCGGCCTCCCCTTCAAACACAATTCCCAAAACAAAAAACCAGAAGAAACAGTCAAGAAGGCAATCAGGCTAATCACGCTTATGAGGCCAACCCGCTGCTATTGTATGTCCATGGGATCAACATTGAATTCAACGACCACAGGATCCTTGGGAAATTCTGCTTCATACTCCCGCTGTATGTCTCGAAGGCCTCGCTGTGCTTCCAATAAATCATCCGTTTTCATCAATAAAAGTACGCGATTTTTTTTAATCCGCCCGGGTTTTTTGGATACCATCGGCCCCAAGATCATTGATGTCCCGATGATCCCCTTCCCCTCCGCACAAGGAACTCTTCTCGCTTCAAAAGCTTTCAATCGTTGATGCAGAAAGTCTACGACCCTCTGAACGCGTGGCATCTGATCCCCAGTAACGACCAACAAGATCACATGGGTAGCCGGAGGATATCCTAATAGGTCACGCAACTGCAGTTCCTGGTCATAAAACATTCTGGGACGCTGATGCCCGATGGCAGTATGTACATGATGATCAGGGATTCTGGTTTGTAAAATCACCTCCCCTGGCTCCTGCCCCTTCCGGGCCAATGCGGAAGCCCTCGACAACATCTGAAACGTTCGTTCGGCTGATCGAAAGTCAGGAATATGGAGCCCAAGATCTGCTTGAGGGAACCCGATCACCGGAGCCATTGGTGGATTTGACTGATGAACTAAAAATTCCGTCCCAATCAATATTCCAATCTCCCTCTGCCGGAATTGGCGCAACATCGCATCGGCCGCCTCGGGAGTTTTCACATTCTCCCGATCGAACCGAGCAACAGAAACCCCCGGAAAAAGACGGGTCACCTCATCCTCCAATCGCTGGGTTCCCGTGCCAGAAAATCGAAAAACCCTGCCCTGACAAATTGGACAGATTTCAGGAGTTGGTTGAATTCCATCACAGTAGGTACACACCAAACGTGAGGGGCGCTGATAGAGTTTCAATGAAACTCCGCAAGTGGGACAGACCGGAGCCTTTCCACAATCTCGGCACACCAGGGCACCAGAAAACCCCTTGCGATTGAGAAGTAAAATAAGTTGCTCACCCTCCTTCAGAGCCCGAGTGATCCTGGCAAGTAAAACCGGAGATAGGATGGTCTCATAAGGTAAGGTGCGTAAATCGACCATTTCCACCTGAGGAATCTGCTGTGATGGGCGTTCCAGTACCTCACCAACCTGCTCTGTAAAACGTCCATATAGCTCCAAAGAAGGCCGCGTCGAACCATAGACCACGAGTGCCTGCTCACATTCGCCTCGCATTCGCGCGACTTCTCGAGCATGGAAATACGGAAGATGCTCATCCTTATAGGACGGATTCTCCTCCTGATTGATCCAAATGAGCCCCAAATTTGGAACAGGCAGGAATAGCGCAGACCGAGTCCCCACCACGACCTGCACCTCGCCCTGTCGAATCCGTTCCCATCGAGCAGTACGAACCATTGTCGAAAGATGGCCATGATAGACCTCAACCTGAATATTGCCAGCGAATCGAACCTGTTCCCCAAGGATTTCGACTTCCTGCACTTCAGGGGTAAGGATGAGGACTCGACGGCCCTGATTCACAATGGTCTCAACCATCCTAAACAACAGATCCTGTCGTACTAATTCTGATCCCACAACAGGCACTTCCTGAAAACCACCGGATTTGACGGCAGACAACAGATCCTTCCATATCCGGTTGTCGTCAAAGGAGGTGGACTCCATTCGTTGGGCAGATTCGGGCATTTCCCTAGCTTCTTCAGGAGAATCAAATAACCCTCGGACGATAGAATGCACGGGCTTTCGTCCAGCACTGATTCCCCGGACCGGACTTGGAGCCTTGCATCCTGAGGGCATGGTCGTCTGTTCAATAATCCATCCATTCTTTTTCCCACGAGTCAGCATAGCTGGGACATTGTTCATCGTTCGCATAAGAGAGGATCGGAGTAATCCCCTGTGAGCCCGCTCTAACTTTCGAAGCACCAACTGGACGTCAGATGGCAATGACCTGTCCAACAAGGCCTGACGACCTTCGTCGGTTAAGAATACTCGCCTCATCACTTGTATCGAATGTGGTGGAACAATCAACCGCAAACATGCTGCGAAAGGAGCCAGATAATAATCTGAAATTTTTTCAACCAACCGAAGAAGGTTGTGTTCCAAAGGCCGGTTACCGACATCGGCCTCCAACGAAAGAATGTCGCGTAGGGGTTTATGACGGAACTGAGATTGGAGGGAAGAAGAGCTTTGGGCCTCAAAGATGGTGACGACCACTCCAGAAACGACCGCAGAGCCTAAAGGCACTACCACGGGGCTTCCCACATGAAGCAGAGAAAGCAGATGGGGGGGGACTTGATAGGTAAAGACCTGGAAGCGCCTGCCCGGCAGGACAACGTCAGCAAGCATGAGTGATTGCGATTTTCATGAGCACCCGATTCTACCAGCGGCTTGCTTTGTCCACAACGCTATTCAACCTCTAGACTTCAGACCGACAAATATCATCTCGACCACGAGCAAGTATGCACATGGTCTCCAAAATATTTCCAATCGCCTTGCACGCTTATCCTCATAGTCACGGTGTAGCATGTTCCTTAGAAATAAATCTGGCTGCCAGATTCCATCACTGAAGCTTCCAGCATTCCTGTTTAAAAGACACCTTGACGATTTCTATAAAAACAGGAAGGATAGGACCGACTTAGTTGAAAATCAGTGGGGCCAGAATCCTGTGCCCGCACAAGACACAGATAAAGAGAAAAAAAACGGAGAAGCAATTGAATGGGAGAAGGAGGATAGCAAGATGGGAGGCTTGGAAACACTTGGAATCTTGGCTCTCTTGATTGGAATCATTGGCATCGTTGTTCTTCTAAAAAGCCGAAATAAATAACAAGAGGGACCGGCCCCTTCTCTCGGTGAACACGATGATATCCAATTGCCCTGAAGGACCACTTCAGGGCGTCAACAGGTTCTTTCGAGACAACCACTCGAACATCTTCATTGATGGGCTACCTCAGGCAACAACAGGGAAGATCAAGACTCGGGGATTTTTTTGAGGCGACGGTCCAAAGCAAAGCGGGTAATGCCAAGGTATTTGGCAGCGAGACTTTTATTATAATCAGATAGCCGCATAACTTCCTCAATTAAGTCGCTTTCAATGGCCGCAAGGGTTTGTTCCCCGAGAATCATTTCCATACGCACCACCTGTTGATCCCCTCGCGCGACCGCATTGACTGAGGATCGTGCCTCCTCATGGACTTCTCGAGGCAGATCCCCTTCCGTCAGGCTTTTCCCGCGACAAAAAATGGTCGCCCGCTCCATAATATTTTCCAGTTCACGAATATTTCCCGGATACGGATAGCGTTCCAACAGCCGTTGGGCCTCCGGTTCAATAGCCGTGACCTCTTTACCAAGTTCGCTGCTTTGTCGAATTAACGTGGCTAGAGCCAGCGGGATAATATCCTCTGTTCGATTCCGTAATGATGGCAGAGTCATTGACACCACATTCAGCCGAAAAAACAAGTCCTCCCGAAATCTGCCTTGCGTCACATCTTTGCGCAGATCCCGATTGGTGGCCGCGATCAGACGAAAATCCACATCAATATCTTCTTGCCCACCCAACCGCTTAAACGAACGTTCCTGTAACACGCGAAGCAATTTCGCTTGCATTGAGGGATTGAGGTCTCCAATCTCATCTAAAAAGAGTGTCCCGCCTTCAGCCTGCTCACAGAGGCCGAGTTTGCGCTGATTGGCCCCCGTGAAGGCCCCACGTTCATAGCCAAATAACTCACTTTCAAATAATTCCTGAGGAATGGCTGTGCAGTTCACTCCCACAAACGGACCTTTGTCCCGAGGACCATTATGATGAAGAACTCGGGCGACAAATTCTTTACCTGTTCCCGTTTCTCCAAAGAGGAGCACCGTCGTTTTCAGATTTTTTGCCATTTCCTGAATTTGTCCAACCAACTCTTTCATACTGGGACTATTGGAAATCAAACCGTTTAAGGCATATCGACCTGGCCTATCCTGCGTTTCAAAGTCGATACGGCGACGGAGAGTCAGATAGTCCAACGCCCGATCAATCACAGGTTCCACGCTGGAGAAATCGACGCTTTTAATCAGAAAATCATAAGCCCCGAGTTTAATGGCTTCCACCGCCTCCTCAACCGTGCCATAAGCTGTGAGGAGAATGACCAAGGCTTGCTGAGATTTGGCACGAATATGCTTGAGAGTCTCCAGTCCGCTTAACCCGGCCATTTTCAAGTCCAGCAAAATCAGATCAGGGACATCATGATCAAGGGCTTCCAATAAGGCTTCTCCCGACGCGAAGCTCCGAACTTGATGGTGTCGCTTCGCGAGCCGTCGGGTGATGGCCTGACGAACCACATCATCATCATCCGTGATAAAAATATTGGCGCGCATCGGTTACACCGTTGGGAGTTGGGGTTGGCAAACGCACGGAAGCCACCATGTCATAGTGGTCCCAAGCCCTGACTGACTTTCCGCATGAATTTCGCCTCCATGGGCTTCAATAATATTTCGACAAATAGGCAATCCCAATCCGGTACCGCGATTTTTGCCGATGGTGAAAAACGGCTCAAAAATTCGAGGAAGAGCACTTGGGCTGATTCCCGTTCCATTATCTTTAACTCTAAGACGAAGCCCAGGCTTCCGTTCAATGGCTTCCTCTTCAATGGACAGACAAAGACATCCACCACCCGACATTGCCTCAACGGCATTTTGGATCACATTGAGCAACACTTGCTTGAGTTGATCTCGATCAGCCTGGATGGCGTCCAAATTGGCTGATGGATGAAATTCGACCTGAATGGTCTTTTGTTTTATTGGTTCATTGAGTACCTGCAAAGACTCCAAAACCAGATCTTTCAATTGAAAGGTCACGGGAAGCAAATCTCTTGGCCGCGCAAAGTCAACAATTTGATTCACAATGCGGTCCAATCGCCGGGTTTCCTTAAGAATAGTTACGAGATCTTCATGCCGTGAATCACCTTCAGGAAAATCATCCATCAGCAACGTTGTGGTTGACCCAATACCCACCAGCGGGTTTCGAATCTCATGGGCAATACCCGCAGCCATTTGGCCCAACGTAGCCAATCGTTCAGATCGGTTCAGCTTTGCACGCATATGCTCTAAAGCCGTGATATCCACATTGAACCCTTGGTATAGCATCGTCTGACCACCTTCGTCTTGAATCGGTACTGCCCGACATAAGACCTTTCGAACAGTTCCATCCGGATGCAAAAAGCGAAAAACTCGCTCAAAAGGCTCACCCTGATGGCAGGCATCTTGAAAAGTCTCCCGCGCACCCTCTCGGTCATCCGGATGAATGGCCTCCCACATGTGTTCAGGATTTAACATCTCATCCGGATTCCTCCCAGCCAGAATCCAATTCTGCCGATTGCCAAAAATCAGGTGAACTTTTTTTGCCGTAAATATCCCGATGGGCGCATAATCCACAATTCCTCGATATTTGGCCTCCGAAGAGGTTAAATCCTGGTTCAATGTCCGGAGTTCCTGTTCGGATTGTTCGATACGCCGGATATGATTCCGGATTTGGGTGCCCATTGTCTGCATGACTTTCGTCAATTCGCCTATTTCATCGTCTCGTTCGAAAACTGGAATATTCGGAATCTTCCCCCCGGAAACATTTTCCACGGCCTTGACCAAAGTTGTTAAGGGACCAGTAATAGACCGCGCAATGAGATGCAGAGGGACCAGCAATAAAATCAACGCCAACGACCCTCCCCACACGACCACCCCCATCAGGGCCGATCGGTCTGCGGCGCTACTCCCAAGGGCGTGTTGCAATCGCTGGACTTCCTGCCGATCAAATCGAGCCATTTCTTCACGAATCGCGAGCATAAGTATACGACCTTTCTCGCTCTCGACATAGTTCATGGCCTCCTCCGGGTGCCCCGCTTTGACTCGTTCAATCATCTGATCTTTGTTGTTCATGAATTGTTCGACCAATTCTTGAACAGATTCTACTAACTGTTGTTGACCTTCATCAGACTTAACCATCTGTCTCAATGAATTTCCAAGTAACATCACTCGTTGCTTGGCCGCCAGATAGGGCTGCAAAAACGGGGATTTCTGCGTTATGATAAAGCCGCGAAAGCCGGTTTCAAGATCCACAACCAATCGCATATATTCAGCCGACGCGCTTTGCACATGATACACATCATTGAGGCGGTCTTCATCCAGCGAAAAAGTCTGCACACTCCTATAGGTCACCAGGCTCAAAATTAAGACGGCCAAAACCGGGACCCCCGAGACTAAAAGAAGTTTTCTAGCAATAGGAAGATTTAAAAATAATTTATTGAGAGACATCGGTGATCCTCCACTCGCCCCTTGCTGTCCCTTCAAGCTTTGCCCTAACAGGCCTGCCGTACCACATGAGAACCCTATCCACTATACCCCAATAGCCTGTCAAATCTCATTATGAGAGGTGCTCAACTCATGATCATTCCTCTATTCAGAGTCTATTCCCTGAACAGATTGACCAGATTGTCCAACTCCAACTAATGGAGAATGATTCCATGGTCAGATTAGAATATTCGGTGATCACAGGCGAAAATAAATAGCGGGAAAAACCGTCTGAAGAACCCGATGATTCACTCTAAAAAACCCACGCCCACGACAATAATAACAGCCGTCACGGTGAGAGCATTTCAAAAAACTGCCAGAAATGCTCCCATTCCCGCAAATAATATGTGCAGGTTCGTCTTCAATCTGCCATCCAGTAAAACTTCCCCAGAAACAAACAACAAATTTTGCATAAAGTAAATCTCGGCCACCATAAAAATCAGCAGGATCATCCTTTGGAGATTATTCAATGCTTCGTGAAAACCGGTCCCTAGTTTTGCCAGTCCGATCAGCATTGCTTAAAGGGACAAACAAACCACCAGGCTGCAGAGGATAACTTTTTAACGCCATGGCCAGGGTAAAAATAAATTCCAGAACGAAGCACCAGCCCGTGACTGAGGGGATACAACAAAAAATGGCTAGTAAACAGGAAAGCGAGGACCGTTCTCTTGTACCACCACCGAACATGGTCGAAAAAATCTTGCTCAAATGCACGAAGGAAAATTAATACCATATTACAAAATCTTTACAAATATGATTCATGAGCGAGCGGTCAAAACGATCGTACTCTACCTTACCGCCAAAACCGGTTCTTTGTGGGCTGGTGCCCCAATTTCCACTGACTTCTTTTCTAAGATCTGCATAGCGATATCCAGGGCCTCATTAAAATGCGTGCAATTATAGTCGTCCTTCAGTCTGGAAAGCTCATTTAAATCGGCAAGGACCTGTCGGGTTCGAGGAGACATTCCAGCAGTCAACACTGCCACGCGGCGACAGTTTGCAGCTTCAATTAAATCGCCTAACGCATAGGCACCCGACAAATCCAATTCATCCAGCCATTTGCAACGAATAATGAGCACATCTTTGTTGTCAAGATGTTCCACTGTCTCGTTTAGCCAATCTATGGCACCGAAAAATAACGGACCGTGAGGACGAACGATGATAATCCGATCTCTAACGATGTGTTCAAATCGACCGCTAACCTCTCTCATATTCGCCCCATTCTGGCTGATTTTCCGGGCATAGTCCCTGGCGAAGGAAAAAATAAGGTCTTCTTCCTCCTGTTTGATGTCTTCATCCCTTTGGTTGAGATCCGCCTTATAACGATCGGACTGGTCCTTCACAAAGCGAAAAAACGCCACTGCGAGTCCCATCGCCATGGCAGACAGGAGATTCCAAAACACCGTCATGAAGACCACCAGCCCAAACACCATCAAATCAGAAGTCGGTAATCTGCGAACCACCGGGAGAACTCGCATATCCAGAATGTCATAGCCGGCCTTGAGGAGAATACCCGCCAAGGCGGAAAGAGGAATGGATGCGGCCAATGAACCCAGACCGAGAATGAACGAAAGCAGAACAAGCCCCATCGTAATGGACGATAAACGGGTACGGGCCCCACTCTGGATATTCACCACACACGGCATGGTATTCGTGGCTCCCCCCAGCCCTCCAACCAATCCTGAAAAAAGATTGGCTGATCCTTGGGCGACCAATTCCCGGTCACTATTATGATGTGTGCCAGTCATATTATCGACGATGAGACAGGTCAGGAGACTATCGAATATACATAAGCCAGCCAAAGCCGCAGCTGGGACAAAGGCTTTTTCCAAGAGTTCTAGATTAGGAAGATACAGCTCAGGTAAGCCCGTGGGAATATCTCCAATTTTAGGAATGTCTAGCCCAAGCACAACCGTGGTTACCGTTCCAGCCAATAATCCGATCAAGGGAGCTGGTAGCCAGGTCACGGGGGAAATTTTTGGCCAAACGATGACGATGAATAAGGTCAACAAACCGATTCCCAATGCCACAGGCGATGCATGGGCCAAACTGGAGGGCAATTCCGTAATGGCGGACGTGATACTTTTGACGCCGGGAAGCCCCAAAAACGGGTTGAGTTGAAGCAACATGTACAACACCCCCAAACCCGTCATAAATCCAGAGATGACTGAATAGGGTGTGAACTTGATAAATTGCCCGAGCTTTAACAGACCCAACACAATCAAAATAAAACCGGCTAAGGCGATGGTCGTAAATACGAAAACCAGGTCGGGGCTCCCATCGGACAACTTATTGGTTTGAGTCATGGAAAGGATTTGAATGGTCATTGGTCCCGTCGGCCCACCTACCGACCAGGCTGACCCACTTAATGGACCCGCAATAAGACCAGCAGCCACTGCCGACCACATGCCCGCAATCGCTCCGAGCCCGGAAGCCACACCGAAGGCCAGGGCCATGGGAAGCACCACCATCGCCACCGTGATCCCGGCCAACACATCACCTCTCACATTGCTGGCAATCCCTTTGAAGTTTTCTTTGAAGTTAAAATCTTTGAAATATTCACGAATACCCGCAGTCAGGTGCTCCATTCCCAATTTCCTCCGAACTCATTCATCTAATTCGTCATCGTCTTGCAGAGAAGACAAAAAAATGCCTTTAAAATTTACAATAAGCTTCATCCGCAACTTACATGCCAATAATCGAAAAAATCCGTCTCAGAAAAAACCCTCTGATTTTTCTTTACATTCCAAACTATTCTGTCAAGGTTTTTGCTGGCAACTTAGCTACTCTTTCCTCGCTAGGCCCCCTGTGCGATTTCGTACCGTGTGCCCTGTGCGAAAGTAAGCCTTGTTCCGGCAGGACCAGAAGGAAGAGGATTCTTTCTCCTTGGAAAGATGGTGGAATGGGAAAGGGAGAACCTACCAGGACCAACAGCAGAATTAGAATGGCAACGTCGCCATAGTATAAACATAATTGACATCGGCCGTCCCAGGGCTTCGTGGCATTCGATCAAAATAGGAGCCTTTGAAAAAACGGATATATCCCACCTCAAATGTGGCATGCCGGAAATAACCGGCCTGAGGGGCACACGTTATGGAGCCATCCGACATATTGCCAAGAAAAGTGCCCGCTCGACCGGTCGGGTCCTGCAGACCGCTCCCCACAAAAGGGCCACGGCAATCTGCCAGCCAGAACGTGCGATAAGACACCATCAACTTAACCGTGGAGATCGGTTGAAGAGTCAAGCGAAACCCGACAGGTGAAATAATATTGGATGGAAAGATAATTCCCAAAATTCCAGTGGGTCCTTATTTTGCGCGACGTTTTGCAAAAAAATCAAAATTCTTTTTCGGATTCTTGTCTCCGGACGAATAGTCAAACAGATAGACGAATCGTAAGGGCCATAATGTCGCAAAACTATAACCCACCTCACCGTGATATCGATGTGCAAAATGATTCGTCTGATTGACCTCCCCAACTTGGTAGATCGATTCTATCTCATAATCAAATTGTTCTTTCGCAGGTTTGGCAAATACCCGAAATCCCATGGTAGAAAAATTACGTTTTTGAAGATTACTCCCCTCATTCAACCGAAAGAGATTCTACTCCCCATTAGCCCACGAGACATGGCGGCTGGAAATCGCCGCACCGGAAAAGTAACTAATGGGGCTAGTCCAATCCGGGCTCATTGTATGGCGTTGGACCGGTTGCGTGACAAAGGCCCGGAGACCCCAAACAGAACCTTTTCCCGCTCCAAGGGTCAATTGCACACCCTCAAATGATTGAGTAAAAATTCCAAAGCGATGCCCTGCTACGAGACACTCTTCTCCAAAATCCATGACTAAACGGCCGACTTCGAGCCTGCCAGAAGTCCCTTTCCCAAAAAATTCTGAGACACCAGATCAAGATGGAGTTGAAAAATATCCAGATGATCGACAAAATTGGGATTGTGATCCTGTCCCCGATCAGCCACAGGTTCCCGAAAATCTGCAAGTTCCAGTGTGAATCGGATAGGATCCCATATACCCTTAATTCCCAACAAAATCCTCGTCCGTTGCGCAACCATTTGAAGACTCCCTGCTGTGCCTTTCGTAAAAATTTGATTAAACGTTTCATAGCGAGTTCGATGTTCAACTCCCAAATCCAGCCATTCCGGTGTCAGAGCAGAAAGAGTGTTTGGCTTCTGCAAAATGGTTTTCAACCGATCAAAATCACTCGGAAATTCTTGGGCATGAGTTCCATTTGCACCATGTGCAGGATTTTCCACTGATAAGCCTCCTAGCATGAGGAGGAGGGCGAAACACACTACTCCACCTTTTCTCATCGTTTCTCCATCCAGAACAGCTGCAGAAAATGATAGTTTTCATTTTTTCAAAATTTTTCTACTCAACTTTTGCCACACAAAACTAATACGAATTTTTAGACATCGAGGAATCAGAGCATGGTGTTGGAAAAACACGCCAATATAATATTCTTCCCTGCTCCTCACGAATGGCTTCACCACCAAGCTAAGGGTGATGCGATTGATTCCGGTTTATTTTCACTATTTTTCATGAATCGTTATCCAATTTTCCCCTGGCCGTCGGCTTCACTCACAGTGGCCATTACCAGAAAAATGGTGCCAATTCACACACACCATCCTGTGCATCATCGCACTCCTGCTGATTTTGAACGATAATATGGCGTACTCATTAGAATGAGGGGACGACTGATACTAAGACGGAAACGATGGATGCTAGTGGTGTAGCTTATTTTGGTTGAGCATGCTCAAATCACTAGAGAGGAATCACGGGCATAACCTTTGCTTTCTAAAACAATCTGAGGCACTGCCTCTTCCTGGTGATTGGTTCATTGGAGAGATCCTCCGAAAGTCAGTCCTGACACCTATCCAATTACCCCTTGGATACGTGACGGTGGCTGGGGGCTCTCTTGCCAATGAACATAAAAGAACAAAACCCATACCGCATAAAAGATCCCCTGCCCTCAGAACTCCTGTGCGGTTGATATGGATGACCAAAGGATGGGAAAGTACCATGAAATGGCGGCACGACTTCTTTATTGATCTCCAATGCAAGGACTGCTATGCGTGCAACAATTTATGTGACCGACGATGACCAAAACGTATGTTCTGCGTTAAGTCGCCGGTTGGTGAAAAAAGGGCACCTCGTGAGAAGCTTCCATTCAGGAGCCTCGCTCATCGAGGCATTGGAACATGAACTTCCTGATTTGCTGTTTCTGGATCTTAAAATGCCAGAAATGGATGGACTCGAAACCTTACGCCAAATTCGACAAACAATTCCTAAAACCCTGATTTTCATGTTGACAGCATATGGGAGCGTCGAGGATGCGGTGGAGGCAATGCGGCTCGGAGCGTATGATTTCTTGATTAAATCCATTGATTTCTCAACGGTTGAGCCAGCCTTACATCGAGCCATTACCTTCCTGGAGTTAAGGCGTCGAATTGAGTTTTCTGCTTCCGAGAAACAGCGGCAATATTCCTGGGAACATGTAATCGCCAGGAGTCCAGCCATGACCAAGGTCATCGAACAACTCAAAATTCTCGACGCTCAGGACGCCCCCTTAGTGTTCCTTCAAGGAGAGGTAGGGACGGGGAAGGAATTCTTGGCACGCATTCTTCATTATAATAGCCGCAAACACCTCGGCCCGTTTGTCACGGTCAGTTGCAACGAACGGAGTGGATCCCTCCTTGAGCCACAAATATTTGGATATGAACGCGGAGCATTTAGTGGTGCCAGCCAAAACATGCCCGGAGCACTTGAACATTCCGATGGGGGAACACTATTTGTTGATGAGATAGAACATTTGCCCATTCCTGTTCAAGGATCATTGGCCGAGGCCATTCGTACCCGATCATTTTGTCGAATGGGAGGGTTTGACCATCTCCCCATCAACAATCGACTTGTGATGACCAGTGCGACCCCCCTGGATCAAACAGGCTACGAAGATATATTTCATCCAGAATTAATGTCTCTCCTCGAAAAACGGCAACTCTTTATTCCGCCACTCCGTGAACGCAAAGATGACATCATCCCTTTGGTGATCAAAACCATTCAGGCCTATGGTGAGGAAATCGGCCGTCCTAAACTCGACATTGATTCATCCGTACCCCTGCTATTGGATACGTACCCATTCCCAGGGAACATCCGAGAATTAGAGGCCATGATTCGCAGGGCGGTATTGTGCTCCCAAGGACCAGTTCTTACTTCTCTGGACTTTTACTCCCAACATCCGGGCGGCGGAGACGGGCTCTCTCCAAATATTGGTCGGGTGCTCTTTGAGATTGGCCAACACAGCCTACAAGAAATCCAAGTCATGGTGATTGATGAAGTCCTGCGATTCACCAAGCAGGACAGAGAACGGGCGGCTCGCTATCTTCAGATTTCTAAGCAGACACTGGATGAACACATCCAATTACGGAAAAACTTTTCCCATACGACAGAAAGGTCCTAAGGCATGAGGCGGGGGTCTCCCCATTCATTCGCTTTTCCCTTTCGACACATTTTTCTCTCGATACGGGGAAAAATTCCCCCTTTACTCCCTGGGCTTAAACTCAGGACTCAACCCTTTGACAGGCAGCGGTCGTGCACCCACCGATTGCGTAACACATTTTTGAGTAACTTTCTCTCGAATATCCCCAAAGCTCTCCACTGAATAGTGCGAAGAACTTTTGTCTGAACAAAAAACCTGTCTTATTAGAAGCTGCCGCGGTCTTCTTTCTGGGGACGATATTTTTTCAAGCTTAATAGAGCTGAGCATTGTTTCGACTATTTTCCTAACCTGAATACAAACAGGTCTGTTCATAGGAAGTTTTAGCACAGTCCGCATAATGCAACTCCGCACCTCTTCCCTTTCGCTGCACGATCGATGGTAATTGAAATATCAATAACGCCAAGTAATTCCATGCATCCTTCAGTAAATGTCCCCGGCCTTGACTGCAGTTCCTTTGCTCTCCCCTGGAGTGCTCCCCGAATTTTAGGCCAACGCCATGTTAGGTTTTCCTCAACCTGAGGAGGACCCACATGAAGACGAAGCGATTCACGGAAGAACACATTGTGGGCATTCTCCGGCAGGCTGAAGCGAGTACCATTGAGAAGGCCGCCCGACAGCATGGGGTCTTGGAGCAATCGATCTATCGCTGGAGGCGGCATGGAGGTGGCAGATGTGCGGGAACGGCGCCAGTTACGGCAGGAATTTGTCCGCCTCAAGAAGGTCTTGGCTGAACGGGACTTCGAAGTCGAAGTGATGAAGGAATTGCAGGCAAAAAAGTGGTAAGCCCGCGTGCACGACGACAAGTGGCGCGTGCCGCTTGTGCTCGTGGGCTTCGAACGCGCCGCGCCGCCTGGCTCTGCTCGACTCCGCGCTCCGGCCTTGGCTATACCTCCCGAACAATCCGGCGGGATGCCCGGTTGGCTCAAGCCCTACGCGGCGTGGGAAAGCGCGATCCTCACTGGGGGGTACCGGTTAACGGGAAGTTTTCTTCAAGGCCGGGGCTGGCAGGTAAATCTCAAGCGAATTCCTCGGGTGTGGCAGCAACAAGGACTTGGGCTTCCCAGCCGAACACGCCGCAGAAAATTCCGCAATGGCTGCACCATCCAGCCCAAGGGCAAGACCCAACACGATGTCTGGAGTTGGGATTTCGTCCACGATACCTACGGACACCGAGAACCATTCCGGTGTCTGACCGTCAAAGATGAAGCCACCCGGTTGGGTTTGGCCATGGCCGTGGGCCGCTCCTTGACCCACCAGCATGTGATCGAGGTGTTACGCCAGCTCATGGCCCGGTATGGACGCCCGCAGTATCTTCGCCGTGACAACGGCTCAGAACTGGTCGCCCATAACCTGACGACGTTTTTGAAAGACCAGAAGATTATCCCGAGTCGGATCGAACCAGGCAACCCCTGGCAGAATGGTAGGAACGAAAGCTTGAACGGCACGTTTCGCCGTGAATGCCTTGATGCCGAGCTCTTCGAGAGCTTGGCAGAGGCCAGAGTGGTGAGCGAGAACTGGAGACGGTTGTATAATCACGAACGGCCCCACAGTGCACTTGGCTACCAAGTGCCCGCAGCGGTCTTTAAGGGAGCCATGACCCGGAAAACCTAACATACCAACTGGCCAAAGAATGGGTGCAGATCAATAGTCAGTATATTTCTAGTTCCTCTCATTCATTGGTCTCTACTAACTTCAAAAATCGAGCGATAACGCACAGCACTTACTTAATAAATTCGCTCATTTCTAATGATAGGAAGAGATGCACTTTGGATCTAAATACATAAGCCTATGAATTTTGTGAATATTTCAAAAATCATCAAGATCACATCTATTGGCATTTACCTTGCAAATTTAGAACTCCAAGATCAAAAAATATCAGGAGAATGAACAGAATGGAAGGCTTTACTCTAATTTTACTCATCACATGGGCAGTACTTTCGAGGTTCTAACATGGAACATGTCCCTCTCATTGCAATTTTGACTATCATTGTTATCCAATTGATTAATCGGTTGGGTGTGGACTAAATTCGTACCCCTTCCGTTTAACTTAATTCTCCCCGGTTGATTGCCTTCCCACGCTGTTCGCCCCCAGCCAGATTGCCATAGCTACAATTTCATGTATTAAAAAGTATGAGGTCTTGTTGATCTCCTGTTATAGTTTTGCGTAAATCACCCTCAAGCGAAGAGTGAAATGTGTCCAGGACAGAGGGGATGAAGGCCAACAGGGCAATGTTAAATTTATGACTCGTCAGTTCTTTTTCATACTCCTTTTCTCCATTCTCATTTCCTTGGGAATTGGGGTAGGCATCGGGGGAAACCTTACACCTCGGCATGGCATACCTATCCGTGTGGTCGCAGATTATTTACATGCCATTCTTCAAGCAGACCGGACCTTTTATACCCAGCATGTCGTAGAACGGATGGAGGACATGCTTATTGTCACCGCCACCGAAAATTGGCGGGAGGAACGGACATTGCCCTTGCCTGCCCAATTTTTCAAGGAAGCCTCTCGGGGATTACAGGCTCCCGGGAAACCGTTTCGTTACCGGTTGATGGGTCTTTGGCCCTTGAATCCAGAGAATTCACCTCACAATGACCGGGAACGTAAAGCCCTGGAACAAGTTGTTAAATATGGAGAAGTGACTGAGCAAGAAATTCAGGTGGACAACCAGTCTTATTATCAGGTTATTTTTCCTGACCGAGCCATAAGCCGAGCCTGCGTCAACTGCCATAATGCCCACAAGGATAGTCCCAAACGAGACTTTAAATTAAATGATGTCATGGGGGGATTGGAAATTTTAATTTCCCTTAACTAGCCATTCCTGTACCAAAGCGTACAGCCCATTTCAGCTTCCTCTTTTTCCCGCGTTTCCATTTATTCTTTTCTCTCATCTTTTTAAAAACCTTCTGCTGCTCCACTTGACGAAGAACCATGGATTAGAGTGAAATCGCTCCCCAGCTAGCCTTCATCCTTTAAAGATATACCCCAATGAGGCTTGTTCACGGGCTACATTTCAATAACCTCCGTGGTGATGTTTACGGAGGCCTGGTCGCCGCGGTCGTGGCCCTGCCGTTGGCGCTGGCCTTTGGCGTCGCTTCTGGATTAGGGGCTATTGCCGGTTTATACGGGGCCATATTCGTCGGATTTTTTGCCGCGCTCTTCGGAGGTACCCCCGCTCAAGTTTCCGGTCCCACCGGTCCCATGACCGTGGTGATGGCAGGAATTGTCACACTCTTCCTAGACAATCCTGGTCTCGCTCTGATGGCTGTTATTCTTGGTGGGGGCTTTCAAATCCTATTGGGCCTTTCCAGGGTGGGACAATATATCGCGTTGGTCCCGTATCCGGTCGTTTCCGGGTTCATGAGTGGCATCGGCTGTATCATTCTCATTTTGCAATTGGGTCCCCTGGTAGGCCATGCGGCAAGCCCTGAGGGTGTCGTGGCCACACTCAAGGCTATCCCGCGATTTTATGGGGAACCGGTGTGGGATGCCGCTCTGGCAAGCGGCCTCGTCCTGGTCATTGTGTATTTCACTCCCAGTCGGATTGCGAAACTGGTGCCTCCTTCTTTATTGGCCCTCCTCGTGGTTACCCCACTCGCCTATGTTTTCCTACCGGACGCCCCTATCATCGGAGAGGTCCCCCAGGGATTTCCCGCTCCTCTCATGCCCACACTCTCTTGGGACACATTGAACATCGTGTTGGAATCTGCCGTCACCCTGGCATTATTGGGAGCAATCGACAGTCTGTTAACCAGCCTGGTGTGCGATAACATGACCCGGACCCAACATGACCCGGATCGCGAACTGATCGGCCAGGGCATTGGGAATATGGTCGCCGGGGTCTTTGGAGGAATCCCAGGAGCGGGAGCCACCATGCGGTCGGTAGCCAATATCCGAACTGGAGGACGGACACCGATTTCCGGTGCGCTTCATGCGGTGATCTTAGTGGCAATCCTTTTGGGACTTGGCCCTTTGGCGGAGAAAATCCCCTTAGCCGTTCTCGGGGGCATTCTGTTCAAAGTCGGCATCGATATTATTGACTGGCGTTTCCTGCGACACATCCTGCGAGCCCCACGCATCGATGTCGTCATCATGACCGTGGTATTGCTGACCACCGTACTCGTGGATCTCATCACCGCCGTGGCCGTGGGAATGATCTTTGCCAGTCTGTTCTTTGTCAAACGCATGGCGGATCTGGAACTGGCCAATCTCCACATCGTGACGAAACACACTCCCAGCACACCCCTCTTGCTGGAGGAAGCCATGATCCTGGAGCAAGCCAATGACAAAATTCTCTTGATTCATGTCGATGGTCCCATGAGTTTTGGATCGGCCAAAAACATGGTTCGCCGTTTGGAAACCGTTCCGGGCTTTAATACATTTTCTAGTGTCGTCCTGGATTTATCCAAAGTCTCAGCCATTGACGGCACTGCAGCGTTGGCCGTGGAAGATATGCTGAATATCATCAAAGCGCACCAACAACATCTCTTCTTCGTGGGCATGCAGCCTCATGTGACCAAAGCGTTGGATGGCTTGGGAGTGCTTGAGCAGATTCGGCCCGGCCATCGCTTTGCCAGCCGGTTAGAGGCCTTACAGAAAGCTTCCATGGTGGAACACGCTTCCATTAAAAGCCCATCAGAAACCCCGACACCAAAGGTGAATCTTCCTGAGACTTCCTAAGCGGAGCTGATTCTCTGACGCCGGGAAAGTACTGAACAACATGCACGAAACACCCATCAATACCATCCTTGGATTCTCCCCACTGTGGTTGGCCACATCAATTTTAATATTGACCTATGCCGTTATTATCTCTGAACGATTTAACCGGGCCATCGTAGCGCTTCTTGGAGCCGCTGTCGTCATCGGAACAGGAGTTCTCACGCAGGACCAGGCGATTCAAGGCATTGACTTCAATACCATCGGCTTACTGACCGGCATGATGATCCTGGTCGGAATTACTAAAGAATGCGGCATCTTTCAATTTCTGGCGATCAAAGCCGCGAAGGCGGCTAAGGGCAGTCCGTGGGGAATTCTGGTCATGCTCTCTATTGTGACCGCAGTGCTCTCGGCATTTTTAGATAATGTCACGACAGTTCTGTTGGTCGCTCCGGTGACCTTGCTCATTGCAGACGAATTGAAAATCAACCCCTATCCTCTGCTGTTTGCGGAGATCAATGCCTCGAATACAGGCGGCACCGCGACACTGATTGGTGATCCCCCCAACATCATGATCGGCTCTGCCACCAGTCTGACGTTTAATGATTTCGTGATTCACCTGACTCCCGTTGCCATCGTGGCCTTTAGTGCGACACTCATTCCACTTTGGTTTATATATGGAAAAACCATGTCTGCGACGCCCGAAGCACGAGCCCGGATCATGGCCTTTAACGAATATGAAGCTATTCGGGATGTTGGCCTCATGAAACGGTGTCTCATGGTTTTTAGCTTGGTCATTATTGGATTCGTCTTTGCCCATCCATTCCACATAGAACCTGCCACCATTGCCCTGGGAGGCGCCGCATTGCTCTTGTTACTCGTCACCTTTTCCTTAGACAACGAACAAGCAGGTCACAAAGTTCATGCATTGTTCGGGCAAGTGGAATGGATTACCATTTTCTTTTTCTGCGGTTTGTTCATTATCGTCACCGGTGTGGAACATACCGGCCTTTTACAATCCGTGGCTGACTGGACATTGAGTCTCACCGAAGGAAATTTCACCGTAACGGCCCTGGCCATTCTTTGGGTTTCGGCAATCCTTTCCGCTATTGTGGACAATATCCCCTTTGTCGCCACCATGATCCCTATGGTCAAAGGCATGCTCCCGGTCTTCCTGCAGTCTGGGATTCCTCTTGAACAGGCTGAGACGCTCTGGTGGGCATTAGCGTTGGGCGCCTGTTTAGGAGGCAATGGGACGCTGGTGGGAGCCTCCGCGAATTTGATTGTGGCGGGGATAGCGGAACGAAATGGTGTACAATTTCGATTTTTGCCATTCTTGAAAGTCGCCTTTCCGCTCATGATCCTCCAGGTGCTGATCAGCACCCTGTACATTTGGATGAGGTATTTATGAACGCCAGAGACATCATGATCCGTCAGGCCTA
Organism: uncultured Nitrospira sp.; assembly: GCA_902500695.1. Lineage (GTDB taxonomy): Bacteria > Nitrospirota > Nitrospiria > Nitrospirales > UBA8639 > Nitrospira_E. The sequence goes on from CABVRQ010000008.1 coordinate 75,630, forward strand.
CACCATCCCTCCCCAATGTACGATCGGGGAAGCCCTTCGCCAAATGGCTGATCTGCGCCTCCAGGCCTTCCCGGTCGTGGATGAGAAAAAAATGTTACTTGGGACTCTAAATTTTTGGCAGATTCTTGAATGGGCCATGCCTTCCTACATTTCTCAAGGGGATCTTTCCGATGTTCGTTTCGCTCCGGACCTTGCCCAGTTCCATGAACGGCTTGAAGAACTCAAACCAAACCCGGTCACTCAGGTGATGAACCCCCATCCTCCATGTGTCCGGCCGGATGACTCCGTATTGGCCTGCGGCGCCTTGATCATGAAAACCCCGAAAACCGTCTATTTACTGCCCGTGGTGGAAGGAGACCACCAATTAGTGGGAATCATTTCTGCCTGGGACATCATTAAAGAAATTGCGGAGTAGAAGACGGCGGTATATGCCTGCATCATGTTTTCTGTTTCTAACTCCTTCCATTTCAGGGACCCGTATTAAACGTTTCCGTATACACTTCCACTTGATCGATCACCCACCTGCCCTCAGGATTCTTCAGCAGGACATACAACTCATCCTGCGGCTGATCCCCCATCAGCGTTAAGATGTGGGCATGGACGATTACATGGGCTTCCTCTCCGACCATCTTCTCGTGTGCGATGTTGGTTCGCACATACTTTAACTGTAAGTTCCGAAGATACGGACCCCGGGTGGCAATCCATTCTTCTTTTGACACACCTTCCCTGAATGTCGTTGTCGTCAGCTCCGCAGCCATTTCAATGTTCCCCGGGTAAACTTCAAACCACTGTTCCACCACCTGGCGGGGTGTGGGGGAATCAGGCTCCTGAGATTCCGCTTTCCCCACACCCGCCACACAGATGGCAATCGCTAAGCTGATCCCTGCATTCCACACGACACCCCATCGCCCTTTTCCTTTTGCCTTCATGTTAGAGTCCCTTTTATTTGACATATTTCTGATACCTTAAAGAGTCCTTTGCTCTATCAATGTACTATACGGGTAAGGTCCAGGGAAAAAAATAACGTTCCAAGGGTGCATGGTCATTTCAACGCCTTCCACTGATCTCTTTGTTGGCATCGAGAGTGCCACGAAAATGGGGAAGGTAAAAAAAGCTTGGGGTCTTTTCGACATGGTACCGTTCACCGATTTACCAGGAGTCAATCAGAGTAAAAAGGCTCATCCCCAAGAATACCTCACCCGCATCTTAGCCATCATCTTTACCGGAATTGTGTGTTTCCTCGCCTTCGCCATCCTTTGGCCAACACTACCTTCTCCACTCGCCATCGTCATCCGACTTCTGGGCATTGCTCTGGGCGGCGTCTGGTTGTACCGGTTACTGACTCGTCATATTCGACAGCGTGCGATTATTCGTCAGACTCCCTTTCCCGGCGAGTGGAAAAGAATTCTGGAACAAAAAGTCCCCTTCTATCAAGCGCTTTCGGCCCCAGACCAGGGGCGTTTTCGAGAAGAAGTCCATATCTTTCTTCGTGAAAAACGAATTACGGGCATCACCACATCGGTCGATGACACCATCAGGGTGTTAGTCGCGGCAAGTGCCATCATTCCTATTTTTGGATTTCCTGGATGGGAATGGGAACATATTCGGGAAATCCTGATTTATCCGACATCCTTCGATGAGGGGTATCAAATGGGATCAGCTCAAGAGCATCCTATTTCAGGAATGGTTGGAACAGGGGCGATGAACCGCATGATGATTTTATCCAAACAGGATTTATTACAAGGCTTTCAACAACCCTCACACGGACAAAATGTGGGTATCCATGAGTTTACCCATTTACTGGATAAATCGGATGGCACCGTGGACGGAGTTCCTGAGGTGGCCTTACCCGGCCGGGCCCTTAGGCCCTGGCTCAATTTGGTTCAGACTGAAATGGACAAAATTCGACGGGGGCATTCAGATATCAATCCCTATGGTCTCACGAACGAAGCCGAATTTTTCGCGGTGGTCTCAGAATATTTTTTTGAAAAACCCGTCCGGATGAAACAGAAACACCCTGAACTCTATTCAATGTTGGAACAGATCTTTCACCAGGATCCCCAATCACGAATAACTGGCGCGCTCAAGGCCATGCTTCGCCCCCAAAAATCTTCGTCGAATCATCATGCCCCCTGCCCATGTGGAAGTGGGAAACCCTTTGAACAGTGCTGCCTAGCCAATGAGAAAGAATCAATCTTCAGCAAATGACGCCTTTTGAAAAACCGGGATAATGCATGACCGCCAGAACTTAACAATCCTTTGGGGCTTTTCGGGACATCTCGACTATAATGCCTGACTCAAGATAAAAGCATGCAGCTCTAACCACAGACCCAAGCCCTATGCACAGACCGTGTGGGAAGACAAGACCATGCAAGATCACCATAAAAGGATAAAAGAGGAGAAATAACACATGCGAGTACTCCTAGCTACTGATGGATCGGAACAATCCTTTCACGCCACAAAGGCTGTCATGAGTTTGGCCTCAGTCAGCACCCTGACCATTCTGCACGTCATTGATCTCCCCCGATTAACCTTTTCTATGCTCGGGCCTGAAATTGCCTATGACCTGTCCAAAGTCGCAGAGGAGGCACTCCGCAAAGACGGCGAACAGGCTTTAACACACACCAAGGCTCTCCTCTCAGACAAGGTGAAAGCTGTGGAAATCCGATTGGAAGAAGGCTCGCCGGCCGAGCTTATTTTGTCGGTAGCCCAGGAGGAACATCCTGATCTCATTCTGATGGGCGCTCGTGGAAAGGGGCAGGTAGAGGAGCTTTTTCTAGGGAGTGTCTCGCAACGGGTTCTGACCCACGCAGCTTGTCCTGTCCTGATCATCAACGGGCCATTAACGGATATCAAAAAGATTCTGATTGCCATCCAAAGCCAGGATGATGTTCAAAAAGTGAAGCAGTTTTTAGCAAAGTACCCCTTTCATCCACAGACTGAGATCACGCTCTTGTCGGTGGTACCGATCCCTCGTTCCCTCTTTCGTGGCGGGGTTTCTGCACCGGAGGAGAAAATCGAACAGGCTTTGGAAAGCACCGAAACCTTCCTTGATCAGGCAGTCAGTCAACTCAAGGACTGTTACGATTCAGTAAAGGGATATGTGGGATTAGGTGCCCCGGCGAATACGATATTGGAACAGGCCTCAATTACGGAACCAGATCTCCTGGTGATGGGAATGCACCATCCTTCGACGATCACACGGTTTGTATTGGGCACCGTGTCCCATACCGTACTCCACCAGGCCACGCGATCCGTTCTCGTCATTCGATAGCCGGATATGCTGCAATCGGCGTTATTGTTCCTTGCCTTTTACTCCTGGATGGTAGGTGGAATAGACATACACGGGAATCGCTAAATCCCCCAAGTGCTTTTCAATTAACGGCTTGACATCCTTCCAATCCAATCCCCCCACACCGGTCGCAAGTTTTGGCAACGCCACACTCCTATAGTTCTCAGATTCAATGATCTTCCGAAACGCTTTCAAACAATGATTGACATTTTCAACCGATGCTTTTCCCGGTTTGGCCCCATGACTCGGTGGAGCCTCCTGAGTTAAGAGATTGACAATACGCACATTCCCGGCCCCGGCCCAACTCCATAATTCGCCGGACTTCGGTGTAGAAACCTGGCAATAATGACGAAAGTCCTTGTACATCGCGGGCCACCGCTCCCGTAACGCGAGCGCCAAACCATTCGCAAAATTGTCATTGGGGGCCACCCCATGGGCGACGGCTGCGGCCTCACTCAATAATATGTCCCCTTCCACTTCATGAATCATGCTCTTGCCTCCTTGTTGTGTTCCATGAACGCGTTGTCTTGGAAAAGCCCTAATGATAGCAGATGGCGCCTATGCGATTCATGCCAACCCTTCTCGCGTCACCATTTAAGACCACTCTCACCCCTACCGAATAAATATGATAAATTCATCAGCGTACCGGATCATCTCCAACAGGCCGCACCGGAAGTGAAAAACACAGAACAAGCCTCCACCCGGCTCCATGGCCAACCCCCAAACGAGATATCCCTGACCGATCGGCTTCGATCGGGCTATCACCGATTCTGGTATGAAGCCTCACAAGCCCTTCGATGGTCATGGGGACCATTCCGCGAAAGTTCCAAGGGGCCACTAACCAATCTTAGCCCGTCCCAACAACAAAGAACTGAAGAGCTGGCGAAGTTCTATCGTTCGCGCTTCGAGAAATCCCTTCCTCCCGAAACTGCTCTTCTGAATTATTCCTATCTTGACGTATTAGATCGTGCCAGACAGGCTCTTGGTTGGACTGTTCCCCTCAACCAACGAGTCTGTGACCTCGGGAGTGCGAATTTCGCTTATGCTGCGGCCCTACACACATTCTTCCACCCAAACTGCCTGGCAGGCGTCGAGGTCGATGGCCATCGTCTCTATTGTAACGGGCGAAGCCGCATCGATTATGCCCGTGGGCACATCCAAGATCTGCCGCAGACCGAGTATGTGATCGCCGACTATCGCCAGTTCACCAGACAGGCCGACATCATTACGGCCTGGTATCCATTCGTCACACCCAAACCCTTATTGGCCTGGCGATTACCACTCAGCTTATTCAATCCGTCCGCCTTATTCGCCCAAGTTGCCACTAACCTCGTGATTGGCGGAACCTTCGTCATGATCAATCACAGTCCGGACGAAGCGGAAGTGGCGCGAGGCATCGCGGAAGACGTCGGCCTCGTCTGTGCCGGTCACTATCTTCACAAAGTTCCCCTCCGTCCACGAATAGCAGACCCGGTGCTAACCATCTGGCATCATGGGTAATGGGAAATAGCTGGTTAGTGATTGTTTGGCAGAAGGAACTCCATCCGACTCGGTCTCATGATTCACAATCTCCCGTTGCCCTTACTAGACAAAATTTCTAAAGTCTCTGTTAAGACTCGCCCCCTGACGGAAACTATCAAACCGTCCTCCACTCATTTATAATGCCGCAAAAATTATTTGGCGCTCAAGGCCTGGTCTCAAACGACCCTTTGATTCTCACGTTCCCCCACTTGGAGAAAATCCTTGCAGAACGGGAAGGAAGGAAACCGCAGCCTCCAAAATCCACAACAGATGGCTTGGGTTATTTCATTTCTCTTAATTGCCGGGACATTCTATGTAGACCTTCACATTCCCTTAGGGGTTGCTTGTGCCATCCCTTATATCTTAGCCGTCTTAATCGCGTCGTTTCTGCATCCCGCATGGGCCATGCCCATCATAGTCCTTGTCTGTTCCATCTTAACCATTGTCGGGATTTTCTACTCACCCGACCCTCTGGTTGTCCCAATTTGGAAAGTTTTTACGAATCGTGGATTAGCTCTTTTTGCGATGTGGATCATTGCCATCCTGTTGTATCATCGCAATGCGCTCATCGCCCGAAAAGAGGAAGCCCTCGCGCGAATCCAATTACTGGAAGACCTTTTACCTATCTGCGCGGAATGCAAAAAAATTCGTGATCAGAGGGACACCTGGCATCAATTGGAAACGTACCTTGCCGCTCACTCCAATATGACATTTACCCATGGCATATGCCCGGAATGTGAGAAACAAGCCATGGCGAATTTTAAACGCGAACAATTGGTGCAATAAGGATTCTTATCTTGTTGAGAAAGAAGATGGGAACAGGACTGTACAAAAGGGACTAACGGTGCGGCGGTTCGGGAAAACCCCTCGCTCTCCCCTGCCAAGGCTCTTTTCAGATTCACTAAAGGGGGAAGGAGCAAGCACACACGGAACCGGGATAGGAAGGCGGTTAAATAGGCCTCACAGGCCAGTGAAAACATTTTCGATCCGGTCAAGCCTATTGCTGATGAGCGAAGTTGCTGATAGACACAAACTTTTTATCGTTACCTAAAAATGAGAACAGTCCATACATGACGCAAAACCTAAAAACCTGGAAAAGCTTGAAATGTAAAAGAATGATTTCCGTTGATTACGGGATACAGTTAGTCTTTAGAGTGAACCAAAATCCCCTTTCGTGCCGTTCCACCACCTGTCTCGA
>CABVRQ010000009.1:0-62605 GCA_902500695.1 uncultured Nitrospira sp.
GGGACTTTGGGCCCACCGGAAATATCCTCGTAGGAGAGAATGTGGCGGTGACCTTTCCCGTCATCCTGGATGATCAGTTCCAGAGGCAGATCATTCGAAAGGTTTAACAGTTTTTCCCACTGTTCGGAATCCCGGGGTTGGACGGCTAACATGGCATCCCCGGGAACGAACTTCCATTCGGTTTCGAATAACGGTCTAGCATCCGATCGTTCTTTCCAATTCAACCAAAGTGTTTCGCGGTCCTTTTCGATATAACGCACAGTGCCCCGGACACCCGTGGGTTCAGAGAAATTGGTAATACCTTTTATGAAGGTATCCATCGGGTGAGGTTCGGTTTCGAGCTGAGCATGGGAAATGAAGGCGGTGAAGCTCAATCCCAAACATGCGGCAAAGCTGAAGCAGAGAAGTCTGGAAAACAGTGAGACCGGTGATGTCTGCATGGCTAACCTCACAGGTGAGAGGAAGAATTACATTCTAGGCGATATAATTTAATCATAAGCAGAGACGATTCACAAATGGGAGAATTTTGTGTTTGATTTGAACTGGGATTTTGCTCGAACACGAAGAAGGTTGGATTTAGTAAGAAACGATGCTTGATCATTTTTGATTATGGAATACCAATATGAAATCCAGTCTAGAGTTGAAGCCCTTGCTCAAATTGCAATGACATTTAATTCCGAGACGTCCTCTTTTCTCCTAGATGAGATTTATTTTTCTCTTTGGGATAGGGGTCCGTTTAACGGTAGTAATTTCTGGTTAGCCAAGGTAATTGTTAAGGCAGGAAATAAAAATGAGGCATTTGATTGCTTTAATAAAAAAATGGCAAGAGTGATACCTCAAATAGCTTTTATTTCTCAATGCTACACTGAGTTTGCTTGTCAGCCTTTTTTGGTGAAGAGATTGGACAAAAGTTTTGCCTTTTTTAGATATGTCCAAGAGTCCGAAGGGGTAGGCTTGATGTTCGGAGATAGGGAGAAAAAGGCATTGGAAATACTTCTCATTGATAAGGTAATCCCTGGTGCATTTTATTCCTATTGGAATGATGCAGTTAATACCTTTGGTTATTCCTCTAAAATCCTTTTGCTTTGTGCTGCGTTGGATGCATTGGGTAAAGCCGGTCTATCCAGAGAAGATAAGAAATATAAGGAAAAATTTTACCAGAAAATCGAAGAAATTATCGGTCTAGAACTAAAGCAGGACTTGTGGGGAACCAAAGTGGATCCCAATTCTGGTTTGCGACAAAGATTGGTCCATGGAGACTATCTGGGCCAAGATGATGTTGAGAAGAATTATGCCGACCTGTTGCACAAAAGGATTATCAAGTATTTTAATGAGACAATATTAAAAGAAAAGTTGTTGGAAGAGGATGTTGTTGACCCCCTAAGAAATATTTTGGGTCACAAGGAAGCGTACCAAAATTATATTAGATCTAAGGGAAATAAATCTTTGGATTTAAGAGAGGTTCTATCCGAATTAGAAAAAGTTGGAATAAATTATTTAGAAGATTATGAATGGATGGATAATACTAAATTAACTGAAAACTATTGAGTGCACTTTGCGAGTTTTCTTCCCTAGCATGGAACGAATTTAATTGATTTGGTAAGAATCAAAAAATCTTCATGGATGAAAAGTTCCTTATGTTACTACCCAGCCGTACGCGTGGTGGCTGGGGGATGGGCCTTCTTCCAGGTAGGCGATTTTGATGTGGCTGAGATAATCCTTCGGGACATCCTTCCGTTTGGCTTCGACGTTCACTTTAAATAGTTTAGCCGCATTGAGCCCAAAGACTTTGGATTTGAGATCTTTGGTTAAGGCCGGATAGTGATATTGTTCCTGGAGTTCATCGGGAATCTGAAACCGCCGGAAGGCTTCGATCTGCCATTGAGGTGTGCCATACCAAATGGAATCCGTTCCCCAGAGAAGATGATCTTCACCGAATGCCAGCAGAATTTGTCCGAGCAGGTGGGCACAGACGACCGGTTCGGTGATGACCAGTTGCCCGAAGGTCGAACCCAATTCCATGTACACATTGTTGAGCTTCGGTTGCTTCTGTTTTAAACGGCAAAATTCACTGGTCCAGGGAATCTCACCTTTTTTGGCTTCATCAAGATTAATGCGGGAGGTGCCAAGAAATCCGGAATGGTAAATCAAGAAATTCAGTTTGGGGAAATCTTTCGCAGCCTGGAGGATGTCGCGTGGATGGTTGTATTCGGGCACGTGGCCGAGCGGCAGGCCTTTGTGCGCGCAAATATTGTTGATGCTGAGGGCCTGCGCTTTTTCAAGCATGGGGTAGGCGATTTTTTCATCGCTCAGCCACCAGCCGTGCTCGAAGCCTTTCGGCGGCGAGCCGGTATAACATTTCCAGGCATCCACCTTGAACGTCTCCGCTTGCTGATCCATGTAATCAAGATCGACCTTGCCTAACTGGGGCATGACCAGCCCATGCGCGAGCATTCGCTGGGAAGCGGTGAGACGGTTGATGGCATCACGGATATGCGTCATTTCTTTCGGGGGGACGACGGCTTCCCATGGATAGGGTCCAGGCGGGGTGCTGATGAGGCCGATAGACGTGTCGCTATCCAGAAAGACTTCTTTGATGTAGTTTTCCAGACTCAGGTCTTCCATCGTTCCACGATCGCCGGAGAGCTTGGGATTCAGGCCCATTTCTTTGGCCTGGCGGCGCAATCCCAGGAGTCCGTCTTTCCAGCCCGGCTGTTTGAAGGAGGAACTGACGTAATGCGTTTGGACATCGAAGATAAACGGCGCCGCCCCCTTGCGTTCCTGAACCGCCTGGAGTTCTGCCGCTTCAACATCAAGCACATCAAAGAATTTTCCAAAGACCTGGTTCATGGCCAAAAAAGCCAGAGCCATTCCACCCGTGGTTTTGAGGAAATCCCGCCGATTTATGCCGAGATGGCTACTCAGCCGTTTGCTGCTTTGGTCGATTAGCCACTCGACCTGTTGTTGTTTGATGGACTGTGGAGGCGGGAGAAATTCTTCGCTGGAGACGACCTGAGTGGGAACCGGTGAGGTCGAGGTGTGTCCTTGCTGGATATGGCTGGATGTTCGACGGCTCATAGGCCAATTGTGCGCTATCTGCGCTACCGAGGGCAACAGTGGAGGAGCAAGATGAATAGCGATCCAGGATTTATTTTGAACCGAATTCAAACATCTTAATTAACGGCTTTTCCTCGTGTTCAATCATATCATAGTCCGATGGTTTACCGGACTTGTATCGAGGGAACAGTTCAATGGTTCGTCGGGAGGAGGATGTTTCCGATTCTGTTGCTTGTGGCGCACGCCAGTCTAATGAAGGAGCAGGTGGTGGCAATCGCCACTCCTGTTTCTCCTCCTGGGGAATCCTCCAATTGTTCGATTCCAGGAGTTTTTCCGAGAGAGGAGATCGGTAGGAGCCTTCATCCGGAAGAGACAGATGCGTGCCGGATTTTTCAAGCTCGGCCGCTGCGAGCAGTGCCGGAAGAAGGAGAAGCAACCCCATCAATCCTAGAGAGGAAGTGGGCTGCCCATCTCCAAAAATTGGTTCTGCGGTCGTCATGGGTTCGTGCCCACATCCTTCCTCCACTCGATTCCCTCGAACCAGTATTCGTGAATGGAGCGCAGCCAGGTATCGGCGTTATGGCTGATAATCCATGCGTTAAGGAAGTTAATGAAGTCAGGATCCCCTTTGCGGACGGCAAAGGCCTCTTTTGTCTCGAGCAACGGTTTAGATAAGGGTTCATCCACGGTATCAGGATTATCCAGGGCAACAAATGTGGTAATGGGTTCATGTTCGATGTACCCATGAACCTTTCCACTCGTGACGGCCTGTATGGCCTCCTCACTGGAGGAAAAGGTTTTGATTGTGGCCTCCGGGAACACACGATGGGCAAGGTCTTCGCTAATTGATTTGGTTACTGCTGAAATGATTACTTCCGATCGATTGAGGTCTTTTGGTCCATTAAAGGCTTTCGTTAATGGAATATTGGTGACCAATCCGATCCCGGATGAATTATAGGGCTGACTGAAAGCTACTTTCAGGGCACGTTGGGGAGTAATCACCATGCCTGCTGAGATAATATCAATATCCCCATTCAAAAGGGCCTGCATGATTTTCTCCCATTTGAAGAGATGAAATTCCGGTTGTACCCCGAGGTCCTTTGCCAATTGCCTGGCCACGTCTATTTCAAATCCGACCATTTCGCCATCTTTATTCTTGAAGGTCCAAGGGGTAAATAATGCGATGCCGACTCGTAAGGTTCCCTTCTCCAGAACGCCTTGCAATGCGCTGGATTGGCCTCCAGGAGATGGGCTTGAACGGGATTTTGATGCGACCTCTGCTTGGGCCATGGACAGAAGGACCAAGCCTCCGAAAAGGACTGATGTGAAACATTTGAGAAAGATACGAGTGGACCGATGGGATGTGTTCATAGTTCCGCCATGTTTGTGGTTCGCGTTTAGGAAAGAAGGCACTGTACCATAGGGCTCTTATCCCTGAAAGTAGGTGGATATCAGTTGTAATGTTAAGGAAAGGCAGAAAAAGTATTGATTGCTGGAGGGATCGATGAAATTTAGAGAGTCGATGATCTCGACATTTTTGCTGGTGTTCATCTGTTCGGTCAATGTCGTTGCGGCCGAGCCTGCGCTTCAACCATGGACGAAGAATCCCTGGTATTGGAGTGATCATGGAGAGCCTGTGCTGTTGTTAGGAGGGAGCGATGACGACAGTCTGTTTCAATGGCCGGAAGAAGATCTTCTGGCCCAGCTCGATAGGTTGGTAGCCGCAGGTGGTAATGTTATCCGGAACACGATGAGCAGTCGACAGGATCGGGGTTTTGAGGTCTTCCCGTTTAAACAGGTGAAGGATGGCCAGTATGATTTAGATCAGTGGAATGACGAGTACTGGACACGATTCGAACGGATGCTTCAAGAAACGGCCAAGCGCGGCATCATGGTGCAGATCGAGATTTGGGACCCTTGGGACTATATGGGCGACACCTGGAATCTTCAGCCGTATAACCCGCGCAATAATATTACCTACACATTTCAGGAATCGGGATTCGTCGAACGTTATCCTGATCCAGCCTATCACAACAAGCAACCGTTCTTCTTTACCACGCCCGGGCAGCGAAACAACCATGTGGTCCTGCATTATCAAAAGCGATTTGTGGATAAGATGCTGGAATATACCTTGCGATACCATCATGTGCTCTATTGCATGGACAACGAAACAAATGGTGAGGAAGAATGGGGTCGTTATTGGGCAACATACATCAAGCATCAAGCCGAAAAGGAAGGCAGAAAGATTTTTGTCACGGAAATGTGGGGGGACTGGGATATTACCACTGAAGAGCATAGGCGGACGTTCGATCATTTGGATGTCTATGATTTCGTCGACGTGTCGCAGAACAATCACCAGACTGGACAAAAGCATTGGGACCAATTTCTCCTAGCCCGAAATTACCTGGCGAAGCATCCGCGACCGATCAATATCACAAAGATCTATGGTGCGACCGGCCAGCGATTCGGCAACGACCAGGACGGGATCGAACGCTTCTGGCGGAATCTGTTGGGCGGGGCGGCGTCTATTCGTTTCCATCGTCCCACGGCAGGACTGGGACTTCATGACAAGGCCGTAGCCAGTATTCGCGGGGCAAGAAAGCTGGAGTCGCAGATTCCATTGTGGACCCTGGAACCCGCAGATGATCTGCTCACCGATCACAAGCCGAATCACGTCTATCTGTCAGCCCACAGGGGCCATGCCTTTGCCTTGTACCTACCGGTTGGCGGTGGAGTGCGAATCGATTTGTCCAGCACGAAAAAGCCGTTGGTGGTCCGTTGGATTGACATTGCCACAGGAGAATGGGGACCCGAACAACAGATTCAAGGCGGCGGGCAGGTGTACCTGACGTCTCCCGGATCCGGAAATTGGGCGGCGGCAATCACTGTGCAACGTTCTGAGTGAACTGACTGAGCAAGCTGACTGAGGATACTATTTCCCGAGCGGAGATCTTCATTTTTTACCATGCAGCACACTTGTAGGACATGATTGCAGCCATTTTAAAAGAGAGGGCAGAGATGAAACGGGCATTAGCGATATTGGGAACAGGCTCCGATGTGGGAAAAAGTCTGGTCACGGCCGGCTTATGTCGGCTGTTGCATCGGGCCGGAGTCAGAGTGGCGCCGTTTAAAGCACAAAACATGTCGCTGAATTCTTTCGTCACGATGGATGGAGGAGAGATGGGGCGGGCCCAAGTGCTTCAGGCTCAAGCCTGTGGGTTGGCTCCGCATGTGGACATGAATCCGATTCTGTTGAAGCCGGAAGCCGACGCCAAATCTCAAGTGATTGTTCAAGGAAAAGTCTGGCGAAGTCAGAATGCCCGGGATTATTTCGAGCGGAAATCGCAACTGTTTGAATTTGTGAAGGCGAGTTATGACCGGCTGTCCAAGCAGTATGACGTGATGGTGATTGAAGGGGCGGGCAGTGCTGCTGAAATGAATCTTCGGGATCGGGATATTGTGAATTGGCCGGTGGTTGAGATGGCTGATGCGGCGGTGGTGTTGGCGGCCGATATTGATCGGGGGGGCGTGTTTGCGCAGGTCATTGGCACAATGGATTTGCTGAACCCGGAAGAACGGCAGCGGGTGATCGGGGTCGTCATTAATAAATTTCGAGGGGATCTGACGTTGTTTGAAGATGGTGTCACATTTATAGAAGAACGCACGGGCGTTCCGGTATTAGGCGTATTGCCGTATCTACGAAATCTGGAATTGGATCAGGAGGACAGTGTGGATATTGATCGATTTCGAAAGACGCCTTTTGAAGACGATACCGTCAATATCGCCGTCGTGTTGCTGCCTCATATGAGTAACTTTACGGATTTCAATCAACTTGCTGCGGAACCGGATGTGGCGTTTCGCTATGTGGCTTCGCCCCAAGAACTGGATGGGGCGGATGCTATTGTTCTACCGGGAAGTAAAACAACGATTGCCGATTTGGAATATCTCCGGAAGGTTGGGTTCGAAGAATCGCTGATGACACATGTCAAATGCGGAAGCGAAATTATTGGTGTCTGTGGTGGATTCCAGATGTTAGGGAAAGAAATTACGGATCCACAGCATGTTGAAACTGGTGGTTCGTCGAAAGGGTTCGGGTTACTGGAAGTCGAGACGGAATTGCTTGCTCACAAGAAAACGGAGCAAGTCCGTGCCCGCTCCTTACGGGATTCCTGGGGCCATGAATGTCTGGTTGAAGGGTATGAAATTCATATGGGGGCCACGAAGGGTGCGAAGGACATTCCATCGTGCTTTGGGATTCTTCCTAACCAGGAGAAGCCTTCACTAGAAAAGAAAGACGTACGCTTGGATGGGGCGATGAGTCCGGACGGGCGCGTCTGGGGAACCTACATTCATGGGGTCTTTGATCAACCGGAATTTCGCCGTCGATGGTTGAATCGGGTGCGATTCCGTAAGGGCCTCGCGCCACTTGATTTGGAAATATCAACGGAGGTTTCAAAGCGGATGTCGCAGGCATTGGATCGCTGGGCAGACCATCTAGAAGGCCATCTTGATGTGGGTCGTATTTTCTCGACATTGGGGTTAGGCGGTTCCGCTCCAGATTGGCACCAAAAATCGAAATAAAGAGGCGTTGATTTTTTCAAGAGCCTGCCATATTCAGATCTGATCCGAGTGTGGAGTATGTTATATACCGATGAGAGAGGATCAAAAGTTTTTATGGAAAACTGCGGAGCCGGGGTTGGGCAATCCTAAATCGGCCTGGTCTGGACGGCCAGGGGCATGGTGGGCATTGGCCAAAGAGGTGTGGGCCGCCTCATGCGAGGACGATGTGTTTGGACGGGCCGCGCAGCTCGGGTTTTATTTTTTGTTGGGGTTATTTCCCGCCCTGTTGGGGGTGACGGCGCTCATCGGTATGTTGCCCAAACAGGTGGTTTTGCCCACTGTCATGCCCTACGCGCAGGAAGTTCTTCCTGCCGAATCCCTGATTCTTGTTGAGCGTTATGTCGAACAGATGGTCCAGGGCAGTGGGGGGAGACTGTTTTCCTTGAGTCTCCTAGGCTCTCTTTGGGCGGCTTCCTGGGGCATGATGGCCATTATCAACACCTTAAATGCAGTCTATGGGGTGAGGGAAACTCGACCGCTTTGGAAAGTCGGCCTGACTGCTGTGTTGCTGACGATAGGTGCTGCGGTCTTTTTTATCACCTCGTTAATCTTGATCCTGGCCGGTGGGCATGTGAGTCAATGGGTGGCAGAGGTGACCGGGTCTGTATGGTGGTTGACGCTTGGCTGGCCACTGTTGCAGTGGCCGGTCATCGTTCTTCTCATGTTGGTGGCTAATAACCTGGTCTATTATTGGGCGCCGAACAGTGATCATGAATGGCAGTGGATGAAACCGGGGTCCGTACTCGCCGTATTTCTCTGGATTATTCTCTCCCTGGGGCTTAAGTTTTATGTGGAGAATTTCATCAATTACAATGCTGTCTATGGACCCATTACGGGAGTGATTATCCTGATGATGTGGCTGTATGTCGGCGGGTTGACCCTCTTGCTAGGAGGAGAGCTTAATTTCATCCTCAAACGTCCTCACATCATGGATGAATCTGATTCGTCAGAACTTTGAATGGGAGTGTTGAAAAATGCCGCCAGCGGCGTTCTCGCCCCTTGGCCGTGCTCACGTACTCCTCCGTACGCTCCGCTCGTCCAAGCGGCTGCGGCCTTGCTGGACGGGCCTTTTTGAACACTCCACTATTTTCCCTGGTGAGCTTCGTTGACTCCCTAAGGTGATGAAGCGGGGAATTTTTACAATATTCAACAGTTCCTTGAATGGTGAATCTGTGCATATTTGCATGAAGCATGTCCCGCGCCTCCTCTGCCAATTTCACTAGGGAATGTCCTGATACTGCGTGAGCCGGGGAGCTTCGTTTATGGTGTGGGTGAATGGCGAAGGCCGGTTGGTGAGGTATCTTTTGGAACAGGTAACCCCGTGCCGGCCAACAATACCTGAAAAGCCATTTCTTGACAAAGCGGCTACGTCCCTCCTACATTCTCCAAAAACATACACGGAAAGAATGATGGGAAACGGGTGCAATTCCCGCGCGGTCCCGCCGCTGTAACTGAGGACGAACCCCGCCAGAGCCACTGTCCGGATCTGATTGTAAAATTCGGATGGGAAGGCGCGGAAAGTAGGTTATTTACTCAGGAGCCAGAATACCTCATTCCTTCCAAGACCAATGTTCCCTCGTGGGCTGGGGAAGTGGTGAGGATGAAGAATCGGGTGCAATCCTCAAGGTTGAGTAAGCCTTGGGGATTTTTTATTTTGAGCATTAGTGTACGCCACATGGTCCTTGGAATCGTGGTCTGGTGCGCGATCTTCCAATTCGGGTTTTCGGGTGATGTGGTGTTGGCCTTTGATGGAGAGATGATGAAACGACGCCAACAGGGAATTTTGACCGGTATGCCCTTCATGGCCAATGTGGCTCCCCGCACCTTTGTGGATGATCTTGGCCGCAAGCTCTATCTGGCCAATCCCCCTACGCGCATTGTTTCACTGGCTCCAAGTGTGACTGAAATTCTTTTTGCTATCGGGTTGAATGAGGAAATTGTCGGGGTCACCGAATTTTGCGATTTCCCTCCCGAGGCATTGGGTAAGCCGAAGGTGGGATATGCCACTCCCAATATTGAGATGATTGTGGGACTTCAACCGCAATTGGTGCTGGCGCCCAGGTCGTTCCTGCGTGCCGATCTCCTCAACAAGCTGGAACAATTAAAAATTCCTACCTTTATTCTTGACGCGCATACGGTGGAAGACATTTTCGCTCACATTCAGTTATTGGGGCGTATGGTCGGCCATTCTGAAGAAGCGAATGCCAAAGCGGCTCTTATGCGGAAACAACTTGCCGGCTTGTCGAGCCGGTTGGTGGATCTGCCTCGCCCCTCATTGTTGTATATCTTGAATTCCTCACCATTGATCACGGTCGGGCCCGGGAGTTTTATTCATCGACTGATTGAGATGGCGGGTGGCAGAAATGCTGCTGAGCAAGCGATCGCTCCCTACCCGCGTCTGACAATGGAAGAAGTCTTACGGCAAAATCCGGATATCCTGTTGTTTCCGGTAGGGCGGCAGGAAGGAATTTCACAGGTGGAACAGGATTCATGGAAACGGTGGACGACGCTTGCAGCGGTGCAACACGACAAGCTGTTTCAAGTTGATAGCGATCTTCTCAATCGTCCCGGTCCACGGATTCTTGAAGGGCTGAAATATTTGGTCAAAATTCTGCATCCGGAAGTGAGTCAGGATAACCTTCCCAATTGAGTTACCTTGAGGAGGATCATCCTGATCCGACAATGGCCAATACCCGACCGGTCGGTTCCTGGAGCCTGTTGCACCATCGTGCTCACTGAATCTCAAAGATAAACCTTGTTTGTGAACCCCATGGCAAAAGTTCCGCCACTGACCATTTCCCCATCGACAACAGATTCGACGGAGTGGGTACATGCTTCTCCGCCTTTGCCAATGCCGGCCTCCTCCTTACCGACGCTCACGATCCGTCGGTGGTGTGTGTGGGTGGGCCTATCGTTCTTGTTTGCGGTGGGGGCCCTTTGGGCCTGTCTTGGATTTGGGACCGAGTCTATTGCGTTCTCCCGGATTTGGTCCATTCTGTTTGGAGCATTCATGGGAAGAGAGCCGGTGACTATGGGGACGGATCCGGCATCAGTCATTCTGCTTCAGGTACGATTGCCCCGGCTGATATTGGCCTTTTTCGTTGGCGGCAGTCTGGCCATGGTTGGGGTCGCGCTCCAGGCCTTGTTGCGGAATCCCCTGGCTGATCCCTTTATCATCGGTATTTCCAGCGGCGCGGCGCTGGGCGCCGCTATTGCCATTTTGTTTGGCGTGGGAGTATCCGTGTGGAGCCTGTCGGCCTTGCCCGTGTGCGCCTTTGCGGGAGCCCTTCTGTCTTTGTTGATTATGTATCGTATTTCATCAGCGGGCACTGGATTCTCGATCTACACCCTGTTATTAGCCGGGGTGGTGTTGAATGCGATTTTTTCCGCGTTCATTATGTTCCTGACCAGTGTGGCCGATCCCAATCGGGCCTTCGGGATGTATGCCTGGTTGATGGGATCGTTAACCGGCCCGGATTTCTCCACCCTTGGGATTTTGTCTCTGTATTTAGGGGTGGGGTTGATTGTGTTGGGGACACAAGCCCAGTCTTTAAATCTCTTGACCCTTGGCGAAGAAACAGCCCGATCGTTGGGGGTTGAAGTTGAGCGGGTCAAACAATTGGTGTTTGTCGCGTCAGCACTTTTGACAGGGGCGGTTGTGAGTTTTAGCGGAATTATCGGATTTGTCGGGCTGATCGTGCCACATGCCGTCCGCCTGGTCTTGTGTGCGGATCATCGACTCTTACTCCCGGTTGCCGGATTTGTGGGAGGCATATTTCTGATGCTGGCCGATACGGTGGCGCGAACCGTCTTGAGTCCGGGAGAATTTCCTGTCGGTGTGGTCACGGCGTTGGTGGGCGGTCCCGTATTCTTGTTTCTGCTGATGAATCGAAATATGCGTGTGGGAATGTGATGATGAAATCCGATCCTTTTATTGCCGGGCCGGCCTATGTGCTTCGAGATGTGACGTTTCGCTATGACACTCATTCCCGCGACACATCCGAATCGGTGCTGAAGAATCTCACCTGCTCGATTGATTCGGGGAAGATTCTTGGCATTCTTGGTCCGAACGGGTCCGGGAAAAGTACCTTACTCAAGCTTCTTGCCCGTGTCCTGCGTCAAGGCTCCGGCACGATTGAGTTATTCGGGAATCCCTTTTCCCTTCTATCCCAGGCGGAGGTGGCCAGGCGAGTAGCGTTGGTTCCGCAGGAGACCATGCAGATTTTCCCCTTTACCATCGCAGAAATGGTTCTCATGGGACGCTTTCCTCATCATCGGGGTTGGGGAGGCTGGCATTGGGAGGATTCTGACGACTGGCGAATCGCGCATCAGGCTATGGAAGAGTTGGATGTCACGCACCTGGGATCCAGGCTGGTTACGGATGTGTCGGGAGGGGAACGTCAGCGGGCAGTGATTGCGCGTGCCCTGACTCAGGAGCCACAGATATTACTTTTGGATGAGCCTACCGCTTTTTTGGATTTGCACCATCAGTTGGATATTGCGCGAATTCTTCGGCGGCTGAATAGGGAGCGTGGCCTAACGGTGATTTTGGTGTCTCATGATTTGAATCTGGCTAGTCAATACTGTGATCGCCTGATGTTGTTACACCATGGACAGGTTGTGGAGATGGGATCTCCTTTAGAAGTCCTGCGTCCTGATTTATTGGAATCGGTTTACGGCTGCCCGGTCCTGGTAGATGGTCATCCTCAATCAGGATTACCCCGGGTATCGTTGCCGGTGTAAAAGGGTGAAGCAAGGAAGTGTTCTGGGATGTGTTGGGTGTCGGTATCGGTATTAACCATTTAACAAAGGAGTAGGGTAATTTAAAGGAAAAACGACGGTTGTGACGGGGAAGCTGGTGTAAATCCAGCACGGTGCCGCCACTGTAAGCGGGGAGTAATTCTGCAAGAGTCCATTGTGGACCTGGTGTCCATGAGAAGGCGCAGAAACGCGATGATCCGCAAGTCAGGATACCCGACAGTCGGTCTCTTCCATAAAACCCCTTCGTGCGAAAGGGAGGTGGATCATGTTTTCAGGAATTCTGCGTTCGTGTGTTCTTGTCGTAGGTTTTCGAAATTTGGGATTGCTCGTCATATCCCTATTCTTTCCAACCATTGTTGCGGCAGCGGATCCTCAAGATTCCCAGCCTGTCACGGAATTAGACCCCATGGTCGTCACGGCGACGAAAACTCCTGTGCCTCTGACTCAAACCACGAGTGCAGTTGAAGTCATTACGGAAGAAGATATGCAGCGCCGGCAGAGCCGAACGCTTGTGGATGCAATCAGTTTGAGTCAAGGTGTGGCGACGTTTTCCTCGGGTGGACCGGGTTCCAACAATACGGTTCGGATTCGTGGAGGGAGTTCGGCTCAAACGTTGGTGCTCATTGATGGAGCCATAGTGAACAGTGCGACACTCGGGGAATTTAATTTCGGCACGATGACCACGGACAATATCGAGTCCGTGACTGTCCTCCGTGGGGCGCAGAGCATGCTGTGGGGTTCTGACGCTGCCGGTGGCGTCGTCGACATTCGAACCAAGCGCGGTACCGGTGATCCGGTTGCCAGAATCTTTTCAGAATATGGATCGTTTAATTCGATTCGAGAAGGAGGGAGTTTTGCCGGACAAATGGGACCGGTAGATTTTACTGCCACCTTGACGCGGTGGGATATGACCAAGTTTTCTTCGGTCAATTATCGGCGAGGGGCAACCGAACGGGATGCGTTTCGCAATTGGCAGGCGTCTTCGTTGTTAGGGGTGAAGGGGCCGTGGGACGGGCGGTTGGAATTGGCGTTCCGGTGGATCAATAACGATATCGATCTCGATAATCCCAGTACATTCGGCGGTCCCTTCGATGTGTTCAAAGCGAAGTCCACCGGGGAACAATTTATCTATAGCGGGAGTTATCATCAACCGATCACTGACTGGTGGGACCAGAAGGTGACCCTCGCTCATGCCCAGGAATCGTTAATCACTCAGGCCGGGGATATTCAACGTAGCATTATCACAGGGTTGGAGGATGTACCCGGTGCGTTTAACAATTCAGATATTCGAACAAAGAGTAATCGGATTGAATGGCAGAGTAATTTTAAAATCGGGAAGCCTCTTCTTCTGACCGTTGGCTATCAATTCAGACAACAACGCGGAGAAAATAAAGGCACGTTTTCTGAAAAAACGCTCTCAAGCAATGCCGGATTTGCCCAGCTCCAATTGAACCTGTTTGACCGGTTTTTTGCCACTGGGGGATTCCGACAGGATTCCTATAATTCGTTCGGTGATGCGACGACCTATCGTGTGACGGGAGGGTATCTTCTCAAAGAAACCGGCACGAAACTCCGGACCAGTTATGCCACCGGATTTCGAGCTCCAACGATTAATGAATTGTTTTTTCCCAATTTCGGAAACCCGAATCTTAAGCCCGAAAAAAGTCAAAGCTTCGATATCGGGATTGATCAAACATTTTGGGACAAGCGCGTGGCCTTGAGTGGGGGGTATTTCTGGAACCGCTATCGGCAACTTATTGTCACGGCGTTTGACCCTGCAGGCTGTGCATCATTATCACCTTTCGGGTTTTGCGCGCAGAATCTCGGGTCTGCGAAAAGTCAGGGATGGGAGGGAAGTGCCAAGCTGGTCCTGGCTGAAGGGCTGCCATATATGAAGTTGCTGGATCTTCAGGGACAATATACCTATACAATTACGAGAGACCTGGAGACGGGGGCCCGGCTGCCTCGCTGGCCGGTTCATCAAGGCAGCGTCGTGTTGACCTATCAACCCATCGCTCCGTTGAGTATGACCACGACGTTCCGGTATGTGGGTTCCCGCTATAACACGACCGGCGACCAACAGCGACTCCCGGATTTTTACCTCATCAATCTTGCGGCCTCTTATGACATTACACCGTCCCTACAAGGATATGTGCGGGTGGATAATATTCTGAATCGCCATTATGAAGAAGTGCTGTACTTTGGAACGCCGGTACGGTCGGTATTCGGTGGCATTCGAGTGACGTTTGATCTTCCCGTGTCAAAATCTTCTGATTCCTCGGACAACACATGAGCTATCCTAGATTGGTCATTGCGGGCACGCATAGCGGAGTGGGCAAAACGACGGTGACATTGGCGCTCCTGTCGGCTTTTCGAGCTCAGGGGCGCACGGTTCAACCGTTTAAAGTCGGTCCGGACTTCATTGATCCAGGGCATCATCAATTAGCTTGCGGACGAGAATCCAGAAATGTGGATGGGTGGATGCTCGGACCAGTGGTGAATCGACGCATTTTTCAAGAGGCGGCCTCCGGTGCCGACCTCTCGATTATCGAAGGGATGATGGGGCTGTTTGATGGAAGTTCCCCGGTCAACGCCACGGGAAGTACTGCCGACATGGCTCATCAACTGCATGCGCCGATCCTCCTGGTCGTGGATGGGAGTGCCATGGCCCGCTCGGCCGCTGCGATGGTGTATGGCTATGCCAATTTCGACTCGTCGTTGAATATCGTCGGGGTGATTTTTAATCGTCTGAACAGTGAAGGCCATTACCTGTTATTAAAGGAAGCTGTAGAACAGGGAACCCGTATTCCGGTTGTGGGCTATCTCCGCGCTGATTTGGACGTGACCATTCCTGATCGCCATTTGGGACTACGGACGGCAATGGAAGGATCGGAGACCGAATTATATGCCAGGCTTGGTCAACTGGCTTCCACAACGATCGATTTGGTTTGCGTTGAACAGTTAGCTCAGGCCGGTTCTGAAATGTTCGTCACGAATTCTGGTATTGCGGCTGAGGACCCGAGGCCGTTGACTCGATCCGTGAGAGTCGGGGTAGCTTTTGATCAGGCTTTTTGTTTTTATTATCCGGAGAATCTCCAACTCCTTGAAAAGGCGGGTGGGGAGTTGGTCCGGTTTTCTCCCATGAAGGATTCGTCACTTCCTGATGTGGATCTGGTGTATCTGGGAGGAGGGTATCCGGAAATCTACGCGGAAGTGTTACAACGAAACAGTGCCATGCGTCAGTCCATTCAGGCATTTGCGGCACGGGGTGGAGTGGTCTATGCCGAATGTGGCGGTTTGATGTATCTGGCAAAAACCCTCAGAGATTTTGATGGAAGTGATTATGACATGGTTGGAGTGATCCCGGCTGAAACGGCGATGAGCCGGACAACCATGACCTTGGGGTATCGTGAGTTGACTGTGACTCGCGGAGGACCTCTTGGGGACGAGGGAGTACGGATTCGTGGGCATGAGTTTCACTACTCAACGCTTCACCCCAAGGGAGATCTGGACTATCTCGGCCATCTCACCGATGCGCAGGGACGGGACCGTGGAGGGGATGGCATTACGGTAGGGAATGTCATCGCCCTGTATACGCATTTACATTTTTCCAGTCACCCTCATGTCCCTGCGGCTTTGGTCGAAGCGGCAAGGGGTGAAGCTGCGATGAGAGGGAATAGGCGATGAGCGATCAAATGCATCAGGCTCGCATGGAACGGTTGAAAGCTTCTGTGGATCGACGAATTGCCGCGGCACAGGAAGAAAAGGGTTTATTGATCGTCTACACCGGTGCAGGCAAAGGCAAAACCACTGCGGCATTGGGCATGGCCATCCGATGCCTCGGACATGGCATGAATGTGGCGGTGGTGCAATTTATCAAAGGGGCCATTGATACTGCAGAAGAGCGCATCCTGAAAAGCTTTGGAAGCCAGGTGGTCTTCCTTCGAGTGGGTGAGGGGTATACTTGGGAAACCCAGGATCGTGAACGGGATGCACAGGTGGCTCAAGAGGCTTGGGCGGGAGTTGAAAGAATGCTTCAGGATCCACAGTTTGGCATGGTCATTCTGGACGAATTGAATATCGCGATCCATCATGAATATGTCTCGCTTGAACAAGTCCTGATGGCGGTGGGTCAGCGTCCTCCCGGACTGCATGTGGTCATGACCGGGCGGGGGGCGAAACCGGAACTCATTGAAGCCGCTGACCTGGTTTCGGAAATGAAGATGATTAAGCATCCCTTTCGCAAAGGCATCAAGGCTCAAAAAGGAGTCGAATTTTGAAACAGACGATCTCTCAATCCCCCGGCGACTTTTCCGTTGAAGAGCGGGAAGCCGTCTATCGGGCTATTTTCGAACGGAGAGATGTTCGCAGGGATTTCCTTTCTGATTCGATTCCCGAGGACATTCTTCAACGATTGTTGTTGGCCTCTCATCATGCGGGTTCCGTGGGTTTTATGCAGCCATGGGATTTTTTGGTCATTCGTCACCCCGAGACTAAACAAGCCGTTAAAGACCTCTTTCTTCAGGCAAATGAAGAGGCGGCTCTTCGGTATGAAGGACCGAAAGCCGATCTGTACCGTGGGCTCAAGCTGGAAGGCATTCAGGAAGCTCCCGTCAATATCTGTGTGACCTGTTCCCGTGACCGGGGTGGCCCAGCCGTTTTAGGTCGTGCCACTGCGCCCGAGACCGATTTGTATAGTACATGCTGCGCCATTCAAAACCTCTGGCTTGCGGCACGGGCCGAAGGAATTGGGGTAGGCTGGGTTTCTATTCTCGAATATGATCTCTTGAAGAAGGTCTTAGGCATACCTCAAGACGTATGGGTCGTTGCCTATTTGTGTGTCGGATATGTGAAGGGTTTTGCTCATCAACCGGATCTTGAAAAAGCAGGATGGCGCAAACGCATGCCACTTGAGGAACTTGTGCATTATGAGAGATGGGGAACGCGTAGCAGTGATAAATCCGGCCCGTCCGGTCCTGACCCCAAGACTAATAAGCCTTCTATTCTATCCTTAGAGTCTACGGGGGAATAATGCGGTGAAGACGGTGACCTCTCCACTTCAGATCGATCTACAACCCAATTGTCTGATTGTCCGGTTTCCAGGGATTTTCGATTGCCTGAGTTGGGCGCCTTGGAATGGTGGGGACGTATCTGCTTCTGGCGTTGCCAATGTCCAAGTGGGTCTTAACGGGTCTTCCTCTTCGGCCACGCTGGCAGAAGATTTTGGGCTTTTATTCAAAGCACATTCTCTCATTCCCGAAGAGACCATTGGTTTAATGACCGCTGCCAACGTGAGTGCATTTACCGACTGTTTTCTCCATTCATCGGGTGCCTGGGTACATGTCCTCGTGACGGTCGGATTGTCGAATGCCCGCTCTGTCCTTGACGATGCCGATGTTGAGCTGGGATATCCATGCCGTTCGTCTGGAACGGTGAATGTTGTGGTGACGACCAATGCTCTTCCGACGATTGCCGGGCGTATCGAGGCGGTACATATCGCCTCCTCGGCAAAAACGGCAGCGTTTCGGGATAGCGGTGCAACCAGTCGCAAGTCCAATCATCCTGCAGACTTAACAGGCACCGATTGTCTCGTGGTAGGAGCCAGCGGTGAAATTGAAGAAGATCATTGTGGTCTTCACACGGTTCTTGGAGAAATGATGGGCCGTGCCGTGTATACATCGGTGTCACAAGGCATCGCGGAATACAGGAGGTCTTAAGCCTTGAGGTCCTTTGATGATTAACGATACGATGGTGCCACATTTCTCTTAATCCCTGCTCAATTCAAGAACAAACGAAATATTCAACTTTTTTCTGGAGACTTATACAATGCGGATATCCAAAGTGTATACCCGTACAGGTGATACCGGGAAAACCCGATTGGCTGGCGGACAGGAAGTCTGGAAAGATTCTGTCCGGGTGGAAGCCTATGGCACGGTGGACGAATTGAATTCCATGCTTGGCTTGGCTCGGGTTTCGAACGGACAGACCGGAACGAATGCTGAGGTGTTCGAGCGAATGGGGGACATCTTGAAGTGGACGCAAAATAAGTTATTTGATCTTGGTGGTATTCTCGCAACAGCTCCTGGAGAATCATTTCCGAATATGCCAACCGTGACTCAGGAGGATGTGGCCCACTTGGAACATCTTATTGATGAGTGCCAAAAAGATCTGGCGCCCTTGAAAGAATTTATTTTGCCCGGTGGGGGACAACTTGCCGCTTTGCTGCATGTCGCCCGTACAATTTGTCGTCGTGCCGAACGGTTGTGTGTCACTCTGTCGAGGGAAGAACCCGTCGAGCGGGAATTGGTTATTTTTCTCAATCGGCTGAGTGACGCGTTGTTTGTGTTTGCGCGTTGGGTCACGAAAAAACAGGGAGAAGCTGAATTCCTGTGGGAACGGGAACCAGCAGCCTCCCGAAAGACGTAGCATTGGCCTCGTTCGGTTATTGGTATTCAGTACGTATGTCGCGATCATTTCATAGTTGGTACGAGTAGAGTAGGAGATATTTCATGCGTTCCGTCCGTCCATCACATCAGCGTTTGGTGAGAGATTCGTTCTCTTCGCCGGCCACTGTTCCCGGTCCTCGCGTGGCCCGGAAAAAGCTCCATGTCTCATCAAAGCTGATTTTTGTCCTTGGAGGGGCACGGTCGGGAAAAAGTACGTTTGCGTTACAACAGGGAAAAACGCAATCTCCACGCGCATTCGTCGCAACCGGAGAGCCGTTCGATCAGGAAATGGCCAGTCGAATACAGAAGCATCAGCGGTCGCGGGGCCGCGGGTGGGCGACCATTGAAATTCCTACCAAGATTGCCGAATGGCTGGCCGAGGAAGGATCAGGCTATTCCAGTATTGTCGTAGATTGTCTCACGCTGTGGCTGAATAATCTTTTGCGAGATAAGGTGCGACCTTCGCAAGTCCCGACACATGTCAGGGCATTTCTTCGGTCGGCCCGCGCCTGTCCCGGTCAGGTTGTTGTGGTCAGTAATGAGTTGGGTCTCGGCTTGGTGCCCGGGGATGCGATCAGCCGGTCATTTCGAGATGTGGCGGGCCGGATGAATCAACTGGTTGCGGCTGAAGCTGATGAAGTCTATTTTCTGGTGAGCGGGTTGCCCCTCAGACTGAAGTAACCGATGAGCCATTCTTCTCCGTTCATTCAGGAAACCCTCGCCGCGATTCAACCGGTCTCATCGGCGGGTGTTCGTCGTGCTGAGGTGTTATGGGATCGATTGACGAAACCTCAGGGAAGCCTTGGTCGGCTAGAGTCCTTAGGAACCCAGTACGTCTCGATAACCCAGTCGCTTCCGGTAAAAATTCCGGACGCCATGGTGTTTGTTCTGGCTGCCGATCATGGTGTTGCAAGAGAAGGCGTCAGTGCCTATCCCTCATCAGTCACGGCACAAATGGTCAAAAACTTTTTACAAGGTGGGGCAGCGATCAATGTTCTGGCTCGCCAGATTGGAGCCAAGGTCCGTGTGGTGGATATGGGCGTTCAAGAGGACATGGGTGCACCATCCGGTTTGTGGGTGAGAAAGATCGGGTTGGGGACCAGGAATATGTGTGAAGGCTCTGCCATGAGTCGGAAACAAGCTGTTCAAAGTGTGGAAGAAGGGATCCGTCTTGTCCAGGAAGCTCACGCTGACGGAATCCGGTTAATCGGAACCGGAGAAATGGGTATTGGCAATACCACGGTCAGCAGTGCCATTACTGCGGTCATGACGCGTCATCCTGTGGCTGACGTGACCGGGAAAGGCACAGGAGTGGATGCGCTGCAATTGGCGAAAAAAATTCAGGTGATTGAGCGAGGGATCCAACGAAATACGCCCGACGCTCACGATCCTTTGGATGTGCTGGCGAAGGTCGGGGGATTTGAAATCGGTGGATTGGTCGGAATTCTTTTGGGTGGGGCAGCATGCCGCGTGCCTGTCGTCCTGGATGGATTTATCACCGGGGCCGCCGCCTTGTTGGCCGTCGCCCTGGAGCCCCATTGCCAGGCCTATTTGATTCCTTCCCATGTCTCTGCGGAGCCCGGGCATCGTTTGGCCATGGACTCGTTAGGGTTGCGCCCGCTGTTGGATCTGGATCTTCGGCTCGGGGAAGGTACAGGAGCCTGTTTGGCGATTGGATTGCTTCAATCGAGTTTGGCTTGTCTCACGCAAATGGCCACGTTCGAAAGTGCCGGCGTGGATGAGGCTGTAGTCCCCTTCCCGGAATTGGCATGAGGAGTCTATGGGCCTCGTTTTCTTTGGCGTGGCAACTGTTGACGATCATTCCTCTTCCGGGAGGTTCAGGTTCAAAGATTCATTCCGCGATGTTCGGAGCCTCCCTTCAATGGTTTCCTCTTGTTGGATTTCTGCTTGGCGCGAGCCTTGTTATGATCGATCGATTATTGGGGAGTCTCTTTCCTCCCGTGGTTTTGAATATGGTGATGCTGACTCTCTACGTGCTGGTCACTGGAGGTCTCCATCTTGATGGTTGGGCGGATACGGTTGATGCACTTTCCGGGGGAAGGGATTCTGATCATCGTCTGACGATTCTCCGGGATTCCCGTATCGGGGCCCTTGGGGCCACAGGGTTGATGTTGATTCTTGGGCTTCGCTATGCCGGACTTCTGGCCCTGCCAGTCGGATTTCGAGAGGCCATGTTGTTCTGTATGCCGGCCATTGGGCGATGGGCGATGGTGATCGGTTGTTGGGGTGTTGTCTATCCACGATCGGAAGGGTTGGCTGCACAGTTTATCCGGACGGTGAGGTGGCGGGATGTTCTAGTAGCCACAACGGTTGTGGGGTTGGGGTTGTGGGGAATGTTCAATGCGGTCACAGCGGCTATGCTGATGATAGTCGTGTGCTTCGTCGTTCGATTTGTCGTCTGGTGGATGTCTAAGAAGTTTGGCGGGATTACGGGAGATGTGCTGGGCGCGATGAACGAGGCGGTCGAAGTCCTCTTTTTAATCTTGGGTCCGGTCGTCCTCGTGTTCTCAGAGTTTGGGGAATAATTAACAGGGCCATTCATGAACAGGAGGCCGATTCAGCATGACACGAACTTATCCTAAGCAGTGCGAACGTTGCGGTCGAGCTTTTGAGTGTGGACTCTCCCGATGTTGGTGTAAGGATGTCCCCGTGAGCGATGCCCAATATGACAGTATCGCGAAACGGTATGATGACTGCGTTTGCCCGACCTGTCTTGCAGAATTGACTGGAACCACTTCCGACCCTTCCGTTTCAAAATTCCCGGACTAACGGTGGCGGATGACCTGACAGGGTTCAAATTCCTGGTGGTGTGCATCGTTGATCTGATGGTAGGCGATCCCCGCTGGTTGCCTCATCCTGTCCGCCTGATGGGGTTCCTCATTCACGCGTATGAACGATTGACATTAGAGCGAATTTCGAGCCCATGGGCAAAAAGAATGGCCGGACTGGGATTGGCCGTGGGGCTTCCTTTTGGAGCCTTTTTAGTGACCCAGTGCATCCTGGAATG
Organism: uncultured Nitrospira sp.; assembly: GCA_902500695.1. Lineage (GTDB taxonomy): Bacteria > Nitrospirota > Nitrospiria > Nitrospirales > UBA8639 > Nitrospira_E. Next base: position 21,913 of record CABVRQ010000009.1, read on the forward strand.
GGCTGAACTGGTAGATGAACAATTTGGCATGGTGATGTGGGTGGTGCTGGGCTCTACCACGCTTGCCGGTCGGGATTTGTGGGATCATGCCATGCGGGTCCATCGGGCATTGAGAATGGGGTCACTCGTATCGGCTCGGGTTGAGGTCGGCCGGTTAGTTGGCCGGGATACTGCCGACCTTTCAGAAGAAGAGATTGTTCGGGCGACTGTGGAATCCGTATCTGAAAATACCTCCGATGGCATCGTGGCGCCGCTGATCTATCTTGCATTGGGAGGACCTGCCTGTGCCATGGCATATAAAGCCATCAGTACGTTGGACTCAATGGTTGGCTATCGTACCGATCGCTATCGTGATTTTGGCTGGGCATCCGCACGGGCTGATGATCTTGTCAATTGGGTCCCGGCCCGACTTACAGCGGTAGCAATGAGTGTAGCTGCGGCGATGCGATTGGGTACCGGTGGTTCAGCCTGGAGAATTTGCCGGCGGGATGCGCGGTGTCACCCCAGTCCGAATAGTGGGTGGCCCGAAGCGGCCATGGCGGGTGCTCTTGGCGTTCAACTCGGTGGTGGTAATGTGTATGGCGGGGTGCGGGAAGTGCGCGCCAGGTTGGGTGATCCGATCACGACGTGTTCCATGGCACTCATTCCTGTCGCGTTACAAGTCATGGGGATTGCCTATGGGCTACTGATTATGGGGATCCTGGGTTGGGTGATGTGGTGACCCGGCCGGTTGTGCATGGAGGCCAGGTTCATCAGGTCGCGAAGGCGCTCGGACGATCCGTGGACTCCTTTATTGATTTCAGTGCCAGTATTAATCCGTTGGGTCCACCTGCCTCCGTGTTAAGGGCTATGCAGGCAGCTCTACCTGCCTGCGGGCATTATCCCGATCCTTCTGCTGAAGAGTTGCGTATGCGACTGGCCAAAGAGCATGGCATCTCATCGGACTCGATTGCGTTGGGTAACGGGTCGTCCGAATTGATTCGGATTTTACCTCTGGCTCTGTCCCTTCGGCAGGGATATGTGGCAGGTCCTACGTTTATGGAGTATGAGGCATCTCTTCATATAGCGGGTGCGCGTTGTACGCATGTCCTGGCCACATCCGGGGAAAAGTATGCTCCTCCCATGGAAGAGCTTTCGCTTCTCGTGGACGCTATTCACGCAGGTTCTCAGAAGGCCGCGCGCAGGGGTGGGGAATCACATACGGCCGTGTTTGTTTGTAATCCGAATAGTCCAACAGGAAGAGTGGTGACAGCCCGATCCCTTCGAACGCTGTATCGGAAAATTGAAGAAGCCGGGCTTTGGATGGTGGTTGACGAGGCCTTTATCGATTTTTGCCCCTCGCATTCCCTGATCAAGGAGATTTCGAACGCCAGACGATTGCTCATTCTCAGAAGTTTTACGAAATTTTATGGAATGCCGGGAATTCGCCTTGGGTACCTGGTGGGGGCGCCGGAGACGGTTGCCACGATCCGTCGTCTGCTCCCTCCGTGGTCGGTCAGCCATTTTGCACAAGAGGCCGGTGTCGCGGCGGTAGATGACGTCAGGTACCGGCAACGAAGTGTGAAATTTATGCAACAGGAACGACCACGGTTTATAAAGCGGTTGCGCGAAGTCCCTGGACTTCGGATCATTCCCGCATCCGCGAACTTTGTGATGGCGGAGTTACCCTCGACATGTGTGACAGCCGGTCTTGTTTCACGAATGGCACGACAGGGGCTTCTCGTTCGGGATTGTCAGACATTTTCTGGAATGACTCAGCCGGCACTTCGGCTTGCCATTCGCCACCCACGTGATAATAATAGGGTGATTCATGCCCTAAAAAAGGCCTTGCGGGAGGGGGGCTGCGATTAGGAAACGGTAGACGGAAGGTCAGGCACCTAGAGGCACGTAGGAATCATGTGTGCTATAACATCAAAGGGAATCGGGTCCCCATGACCAGATCTTTCTGGTCACGGGATGATCCGCCCTAGGTAGATGAGAGGTTTTTCAGATTACAACAATGGATAAATGGCATGTCGACTCAATTTAAAAAGATCATCGGATATCTTCTCGTTATTTTTCTGGTTATAGGATTTTTTGTGGTGTATCGCTATGTGCAGCCGACAGGGTATCAACTTCCAGATGATCCTCTTGCGTTGGAAGCCTTGGAGTTGGTCAAAAAGCACCGGTCCCGAGAAGGGTATACGCTGGACGAAGCACTTCAGCTGTTGGTCGATGATTTGGTAACCAAGGGCATTCCGTTTCTTGAAGGAGATTGGCAGGTAAAGGCTCAAGGTGAAGATAAATATATGGTGCGTAAAATTGTCCGAGAGAAGGGCTCCGTGGAGTGGATCGAGCGGGAATATGCCTGGAGAGTGGATAGTAAGGAAAAATCAATTCGAGTGATCTCGTTAGCCGCCCAACAATTGATGCCGTTTGAGAATTTGCCGCCACTTCCACATGGCGATCAAATTTCATCCCTTCCGGCCATGATCCTGAAATTACCTGTTTTAAGCAAAATAGAAGCAGGATCGGCTGACGACGTTTTCCCTGCCTAAGCTCCTCATTGTAATTCCCTGTCCGTCTCAGAGTTCTCACGATCTGCGTTGTTGTGATGAGCCAGTGAAAGTTATTGGGATGGAGGGCACTTTCAAGATTGCAGGGTTTTTAACATTCTACTCTTCCCTATTATCAGATGTCGGTTGGGCGACGTGGATGATCCCATCAACCACCTGTACCTCATAGCACGGTACATTCCAGCTCGGGCTCGGATTTTTTTTGCATACTCCGGTTTTGATATGAAACTTCCATCCGTGCCAGGGGCATTCGACGAAATCTCCCTCTACAGTTCCTTCTCCCAGTGGCCCTCCGGCATGGGGACAGGTATTATCAAGGGCATAGATCGCACCATTGAGATTAAATAAGGCAATGCCGTGTTCCTGGAGTTCAATGCTTTGACATGTGCCTGGAGGGAGATCCTGAATCTTGGCAACCGGATGGAAGTTCAAGGGCATGGTCAACTCTAATGGGCCAAAACCCTTAATATATCAACTTCTTCCTGGCGCAACAATAGGCTTATGCCGTCGCTTGATTCTCTGGATTGGTCGGTGATATAGGAACAGAGTTTTATCCAACCTGGCGAGGTCTCTAGAGTACGTTCGTATGGAAATGACCCTGCTACTCAATGCTACCTATGAGCCCTTGCGCGTCGTGCATTGGCAAAAAGCCATTAATTTGTTGTGGCAAGGAAAAGTCGAAGTCCTTGAGGTTTATGATCGGGATATTCGAGGGGTGTCCATTTCCTTTAAATTGCCGTCCGTGATGCGTCTCCTCAACATGGTCAAACTCCGCTCAAATCATCATGCTGTGAAATTTTCTCGTATCAATATTTTTACCCGAGATCGGTATACCTGCCAATATTGCTATACACGTTTTCGCACAGAAGAATTGACCTTTGATCATGTGATGCCAATTGCCAAAGGTGGGAAGAAAACCTGGGAAAACATTGTGACGGCCTGTTGGCGATGTAATAACCGGAAAAGCGGGCGTGTGCCCCATGAGGCAGGGATGAAATTACTCAAGGAGCCCGTCAAACCTAAATGGACTCCACGCCTGACGCTCATGATCGGCATCCGTCATGCCCCGGAGAGTTGGCGGGATTATTTATATTGGAATGTGGAATTGGATGCGGATTCCTAGGAGCCTGTCGGACTTAGGGGATCGAAAGCGAAAAAGCGGATGAGCGAGGCCAGATTTTTGACGATTTCGCTGGCCCATAGTGGGACTATGGTCCAAGAAAGCGGCGAAATATGGACCGCTTAGACACTTTTGCAGCCGATTCATCCTAAGTCCGACAGGCTCCTAAATTCTCCTGTTCTCCTGGTTCCTGATGTTTGTCAGCAGGACCATCGTTCTATGGTTCCCGGTGACGGACGACTAAAGCGGAACTTCATGCCCTCACAAGGAGTGAATCCTACGCGTTGCTTGCACTCGAGCAGGAATATTTCGCGATGAGACGGGTCTTCACTGATCGGTCTCCTTCCTCCCGATCCTGGAAAATTTATTCCAAAGACCTGGACAGGCAGGACGTTCAGATTGTATCTGCCAATCCGGGTCAAGGAATTGAGGAATCAAACGCTAACCTAGGACACTTCGATGAGGGGAATCGGTGCTCGCTCGGCTTGTTTTCGTAGGCCACAATTAATACACCAGAAGACCAGAAGAGACATTCCTGATTCCATGTCGACTTCCCGATCAAGTAACATCGTTCCCTGGCATTTTTCACAGCGATACATAGATGAATCTCCTGTGGTTCTACCGGTCAGGCGTAAGGAGTCATCAGAATCAATATGAAGAGACTTACAGGCGTTTGGCTCAAAATGAATGAAGACCAAAAAAAATGAATGAAGCCTTGGGCACTGATTCTTCAGACGCGCTGACTCGGAGTGTGAATAAAAAACTGCATGGTACTGAATGAAGGATTTCCCAAAAAGAGGGGCAATCTACCATAGGCAAAAAGGTAAAAGCTACGGAATTCAGGGGGGCACGTGAGAATTGGTGAGACATGGCTAAGCTTTTGACTTATCGCGGAAATGGAGTGAAGATTTACACATCATCTGCCGTCTGATGCGTCCCGGTTTGTCAAAGGTTCTAGGCGGATTTCAGTGAAAGCGTATTTAGATGATGATTGAAAACCGGTACTGGTATGGGAGGTCGTGAGTTTGGATCTATTGCCTGATATTCAGCCCCCTGTCCCCGCAGAGCCTGAATGGGTGTCCTGGTCTGATGACCAGCTATTAAATCTCCGGATGTCTGAATTAAAGATCCGTATTTCCGGGACTGAATTGGGTCAGTGCGTCCGTCAGTTATACCGCGAATTGAAACATCAAGGGTTAGTGTTTCGTCCCCACATATGGTTGTCTGACGATTGGTATTCGCCTGATGGCACGCCGGGTCTTGCCGTGCCGTTTTATATGGGGCATCCGCGGTTAGCAAAACTGGAACTCAATCAAATGTTAGAAGTGGAGGGTGGGACCCCGGAATGGTGTATGCGGATTCTTCGACATGAAACGGGCCATGCAATTGAGAATGCCTACCGCTTGCGGCGGCGGCGTAGCCGTCAACAGATGTTCGGGCACACCTCGGTTCCGTATCCCGATTGTTATTTGCCAAAGCCCTACAGTAAAAGTTTTGTGCTGCATCTTGATATGTGGTATGCCCAGAGTCATCCGGACGAGGATTTTGCTGAAACCTTTGCCGTCTGGCTCACGCCGCACTCACATTGGCGTGAACGATATACCGGATGGCCTGCACTCAAAAAATTGGAATACATGGACGGGCTCATGAAGGAGTTAGCGGGGGTGACGCCCATTGTGACGACCAGGGAGCAGGTGGATCCCATTCAGCGTCTTCACAAAACGCTCAGGGAACATTACCAGGGCAAGCGGGAACGGTACGGGCTCGATTACCCCAACTTTTATGATCGGGACTTACGGCGTCTCTTTTCCGGGGATCCGGATCAATCGACCAATCTGTCAGCAGAGAATTTTATTAGGAAATTTAGAAAAGAAGTCCGTCGGAAAGTTGCTGCATGGACGGGAGAGTATCAATATACCATTGATCAAGTTTTGCAGGATATGATGGCACATTGCCGTGAACGGAATTTACGGTTAGCCGTTTCTGAAGAGCAGGCAAAAGTGGATTTTACGATTTTATTGACGGTGCAAACGATGAACTATTTGCATGGTGGACGCCATCGGGTGGTGTTATGAGAAAACTTCGCGTCATGGCCCTCATGCATCAGGATCTCGTGCCCCCGGACGATGTAGAACATGCAGATTTGGCTGAGGTTGAATGGAAAACCGAATTTGATGTGGTCTCCACCCTACGTGATCTTGGTCATGAGGTGATGGCCGTCGGTGTGAGGGATGATTTAAGCGTCATCGATAACCTGGTCACGGATTGGAAGCCCCACATTGCCTTCAATCTTTTGGAAGAATTCAATGGCAATCCGGAGTTCGATCAAAATGTGGTGTCCTATTTGGAGCTCCTGGGAGTTCCTTATACCGGCTGTAATCCCAAGGGGCTCGTGCTTACTCGCGATAAAGGCTGGTCAAAAAAAATTATGGCCTATCATGGCATCCGATGCCCGGAGTTTGTCGTCTATCCTATCGGGCGGGTGATCAAGTGGGCAGAAGAGTTTCCCTTTCCGGTCATTGTCAAATCCATTAGTGAAGAAGCATCCCTCGGTATTTCTCAAGCGTCTATTGTTCATGACGAGGACAAGTTAAAAGAACGTGTTGAATTTGTGCATCAGAGTGTGGGCACGAGCGTCATTGTTGAGCGGTATATTGAAGGACGGGAATTATACGTGGGTGTGTTAGGTAATCGACGCTTGCAAGCCCTGCCGGTTTGGGAGCTCCACCTGAAAAATCTTCCTCCTGATGCTCTGCCGATTGCGACCGCCAGGGTGAAATGGAGCACGAAATATCAAAAAAAATATGGGATCCAATCGGGTGAGGTCGAGGGGTTAAGCCTCAAGCTGGTGCGGCATATTCAACACACGGCCAAACGGGTCTTTCATATTTTGGGATTAAACGGCTATGCCCGAATGGATTTCCGGTTAGATCCTCAGGAGCATCTCTATATTCTGGAAGCCAATCCCAATGCGCAACTGGCTTATGGCGAAGATCTCGCCGAGTCGGCTGAACGAGCAGGTATTTCCTATGAAGCGCTGATTCAACGAATTCTGAACATCGGGCTGAGCTGGAAACCTGAAAGCCAGCGATAACGGAGATTCTGAAACCTGCTCCGAGCGAAGTCGAAGATTCTGGCGGGTAGGACTTTTTGTCCATTGCCTCCTGCTCTTAGCCGTAGACCGCAGACTGCTTTCCCTGAGTTGCGTTTCTGCAAAAAAATGAACCCTGTGTGAATATTACGTGGTTATCAGAGGTGGACTAATTTATTCGAGCGAAAGGAATCGTCATGAGCTCTTTAAGCCTGCTTGCCAAGTGGCAAGGGCCAGCAATGGAAAGTAATGCGAGTACAAATGGTATTTCAAATAGAAAACGTTTGGAAATCCGGTTCCTGTCATGAGTTCTTCGTCCCACCCTCCTTGCTCATTCTGATGGGTAAGTAGCCAGTCGATCCCACGATGAACATATTTTGAAGTTCGATCGCCAGCCGCTTCAAGTGCGAGTAAGCCCCAGGCTGTTTGTGAAGGTGTGCTTGATGCTGGAACAAACTCCTGCTTTTCATAGCTGGCACAGCTCTCCCCCCATCCGCCATCCTGGTTTTGGATTGAGTGCACCCATGTGACAGCACGCTGGATGGCGGAGTTTGCGGTCGGGGAGCCACTTGCGCGAAGGCCACGTAGGGCAAGAAATGTTCCATAAGTATAATTCACGCCCCAGCGTCCATCCCAACTCCCGTTAGCTTGTTGGTGGCCTAAAAGGTATTGGACAGCGCGCGCGATCGCCTGGTCTTGATGTGTGTAACCCCGTCGACAGAGTGCTTCAAGCACCCGCCCCGTGATATCCGGGCAGCTTGGATCAAGCATGGCATTGTGGTCTGCGAATGGGACCTTATTCAGTAAGGCCCAATTATTATCGACATCAAAGGCAGCCCACCCACCGTCTGAGGATTGCATCCCGAATAACCAGTTGATGGCACGACCTTCGGCGCGGGTCTGTCGATCAGGATCCGAGGCCTTGGCATGCTCGAGTGCCAACAAGACCATGGCCGTATCGTCGATATCGGGGTAGAGTTCGTTCGCAAACTGGAAGGGCCATCCTCCGGGCTGCAAGTCCGGACGCTTGACCGACCAGTCTCCTTTGCGGCGAATCTCTTTGCTTAATAACCAGTCAGCCGCCCGCTGCATCGCTTCCGGCTCACCAATTCCAAGTTCCCCCAATGCAAACATTGAAATGGCCGTATCCCATACCGGTGATAAACTTGGCTGAAACTGTAGAGCATCTTCCTTCTCAAGAATGAGTCCTTCGAGTTGGCCAAGAGTTTCAATAAAGTCGGGATGGTCACGTTCATAGCCAAGAGCATCCATTGCCATGAGGGAGTACATCATTCCCGGAAAAATTGCTCCCAATCCGTCCGTGAACCGCATGTGATCCAGCATCCACTTCTCTGCCTCGCGGATCGCTTTAGCGCGAATATCCTTAAAACCCCGCTTTTCCCAAAGTTTTAAAATCTTGTCTACCTGATGAAACATGAGAGAAAATGGGTCTTTTTTTGGAAACGTCAGCTTCCGCTTAGGCACCAATAGTTCGTCAACGGTCCAATTCCCAGGTACCTTCCGCTGGACTCCGGACGCTTGAAGAATAGAGAGGGGGACGACGATAGCTCGACTCCACGATGAAATTTCATACAAGACATTCCCAGGGATAAGGACGAGTTCAGGTGGAACGCTTGGGGTGTATTTCCTTGGGAAGAGACCAAACATACTCAGGTTATTTTTCGTATAGCTATTGGTTGCTTGAAGCCCGCCAAGGGCAAGGATGCATTTACGTGCGCGCTGCATCAGTGGATGTTCAGGATCATATCCGCCAACCCGAAGCGCCACATAGGCGCGGGTTGTGGCGTTTACCTCAGCGGGGCCCTCTGAGTAGATATCCCATCCCCCATCTGAAAGTTGGCGGTCAAGGATGGTGCGCATGGCTTTGTCTATTTTGATCTGAATCTCAGGATTCCAGGCACCGTTCTCCGGTGGATAGAGCCAGAGTAAAAGCAACACGTAATCGGATTCCAATGTCGTGTCGGCGGTTAAATCCCCCTGCCAAAAACCTTGCGGATATTGTTTCGCCAACAGTGAACGCGCAGAAGCTTGTGTCGGTTGATAAGCCTGTTGCTCAAGTTCCTCCACATTTGCCTTAAAGGAGGCAAGCTCCGCGAAGGCGTCTTTAGGCTGCGTGGGTATGATGCTTGCGGACGGTTCTCTCATGGGTTCTCCTGGTTGTGTGTGAGATTGGATCTCCAGAACAAGGGCAGCTCGTTGCTCGCGAGTGGGTGGGGCTAATCCTAGAGCCTCGCTGAACCACAGACCTTCGGCAGCAAGCCGTCCAACGAGGGAGCGGGTCGGATCAACGGTATTAGCCAGAAAAATGCTTTGCCAATTTTGGTATCGCTCGCGAATGGGCTCAAGGAGACGGGGGTTGATCGCAAGGGCGGCCATGAGAATTGAGGCAATTTCATGGCCTTGCAGGGAGCGGTGGTTTGTAGGACTTTCGACAGCATCAGTATCAAGTGCCGTCCAGGAATGCTCTTCATGAATGGAGGTTGTGAGGAAATCTCCAACTTGTTTGCGATCCAGATCCTGTATGAGTAACTCTATGAGTCCTACCAGTAACTGTTCTTTCCCGTCAAAATGATAGAGTAATCCGCCTTTACTTAGTCCGGCTTCTCGAGCGACATGCTCCAGTGTTAACGCACTGGCGCCGTCCCGTCCTAGCAGGTCAATGGCGGTCTCAAGAATTAAATAGCGTGTTGAAGTTAGCATGGCTATGCACTGTACCGTCTGGATGGTTTAGTTTCAATTGGAAAATTCGGTTATACCCTCAAAAAGGTAAGGATGACGAGCGTGGGGTTGGATTAAAGGCAATGCTGCAAAACATCCACGAAATGGCAGCCTACAATTCGGCTCTGGGACTCCATGGAGGCGTATGTCGCCTGTGAGACAGTATTTAGTCGTGACGCAGATGGGGGGGAGAGGGGGCGATAATTTAATTAAAGGCCAGAAAGCGGTCGCACCCGTCGATGATGTTTGAGAGAATCACCAAGCCGCAAAAGGTCACTTCTTTACCATATCCGTCGGTGGAGATATGGTGTTGTTGGCATCCATAGGCGCACACAAATAACTTCAATCCGTCCTTCGCCAACTCGGAAAATCTCCGGTCTTCTAGGTTTTTGACTCCCTCATCGATGAAATACAGATAAGTATCTACCTTATTGGCTAATGCGGTTTTGGAGAGGTGGTAGACGGTCTCTGCATTGGGATGTTCAGGCGAGGTAGAGAGCAGGAGGCCTAACTTTTTATTGGCGAGGGTAGGATTGGCTGTAATGGTAGTGGAGTCCATGGGGAAAATTTCTAAATAATAGGGTATTACCAACTGTTTATAGGTGGAATGAGCTCGGCTGTCAAGGGATTGTCCAGGGGGATGTTTTGCTTGACGTCCTTTTTCCTCTGTCCTTATAATTTACTGATTTTCAAGAGAATTTTTCATCTGTGATTATTTTTGATTATGGCGAATCTTACGCATTTTAATGAATCCGGTCGGGCTCGAATGGTGGATGTAACCGACAAGCGTTCAACCGAGCGAGTAGCGGTGGCCCAGGGGAAGGTGTTTATCTTGCCGGAAACCCTGGAGAAAATTCATGAGGGTCGAATTGCGAAGGGTGATGTGCTGGCCGTAGCTCAAGTGGCCGGGGTTATGGGGGCCAAACGGACTCCCGATCTGATCCCAATGTGTCATCCTCTTCTGCTGACCGGTGTGGATGTGGATTTCAAAGAGGACTCCCAGCCTAATCCTGCTGGAAGGTACGCGATTACCATTGTAGCAACGGTGAAAACCACCGGAAACACCGGAGTGGAAATGGAAGCTATGACAGCAGTTTCCGTGGCCGCTCTGACTATTTATGATATGTGTAAGGCGGTTGATAAGGGCATGGAGTTTGGAGAAATTGCCCTCGTGTCGAAGTCAGGGGGAAAGTCTGGTACGTATGTCCGTGGTCAAAAGGCAAAATAGCGAGGGGTGATGTCCGTTGCCCTCGTCTGGTCGTGGGAGTAGTCAGATTGTGAAGATTAAATTATTCGGGATGTTAAAGGCCATGATTCCTGGAGGAAAGGATCTGGATGTCGTCATTTCTGAAGGTGGACAGGTCAGGGATCTGGTTCATTCCATTCAGATTGAGCATCCACAGGTTGGTGAATTACTCGATAAGAAAAAGGTATTGATATCGGTGAATCAAGAAATCGCACATTGGGACACGGTGCTTAAAGAGGCTGACGAGATAGCATTATTGCCTCCTTTTGCGGGAGGGTCCTGCGTATCATGGGCTAAGGAGAAAGGGTAATCCGATGGCCGTTGACCTTGAAGAAAGCATGTTGGTTCGGGTGCAACTGGAAAATTTTTCAATTGATGAGGAATTGGATCGGGTGCGGTCTCGATCCCGTCGGATCGGGGGCATTGCGATGTTTTTGGGGACGGCCCGCGATCGCTCAAAAGGTCGAGACGTGAGTTCCATGAGTTTTGATCACTACGAAGGGATGGCGCAGAAAAAACTCAAGGAAATTCGCGAACAGGCTCTTCGGGATTTTGACATTATTGAGGCCTTGGTGCTCCATCGCCATGGACCAATTGAAATTGGTGAGAATATTGTGCTGATCATTGTGGGGGCCGAACATCGCGCCGATGCCTTCAAGGCCTGCCAATGGTGTATTGATGAACTCAAAAAAATCACTCCGATCTGGAAAATGGAAACAACGCCGGAAGGCGAGGTGTGGGTGGAGGAACACCCATAATGGAGGCGGGTGAAGCTGTGACTCTGCCGGATGCGGTTAAAGATACCTTGGGGCGTCCATTGCGATCCTTGCGGGTGTCCGTGACCGATCGATGCAATTTACGGTGTCAGTACTGTATGCCTGAGGAAAATTATGTGTGGCTTCCTCGGGAAAACCTCTTGACGTTTGAAGAAATCGCCTTGCTCACAAATTTGTTTTCCGATCGGGGAATTGATCGAGTGCGTATTACCGGGGGTGAGCCGCTATTACGCAATAATGTGGCGGAACTCATCAGAATGCTTCGTCAGAACTCTCGCATTCACGATATTGCGATGACTACCAATGGGGTGTTGTTGAGTGAACAGGCTCAGGCTCTTTTCGATGCCGGGCTCCATCGGGTCACCGTGAGTCTGGATACGTTGAAGCCAGAGCGGTTTAAGGCGTTGACTCGACGCGATACGTTGGATCGGGTATTTGAGGGAATAGCCTCTGTGGGGCGGGTCGGATTTACAGGATTAAAGTTGGATACGGTGGCCATGAAGGGGTACAACGAAGATGAAGTCCTGCCCTTGATTGAATACGGCAAGCAGGTCAACGGAGAGGTTCGTTTTATCGAATATATGGATGTTGGCGGAGCCAATGACTGGTCAGCCGATAAAGTTCTTTCCCGGAAAGAGATTTTAAAGATGGTCGGAGATTATTATGGGACAGTCGAACCGGTAGAGGAGGTCAGTTCGGCTCCTGCACAGCGATTTCGGCTACCGGATGGCACGACATTTGGTATTATTTCCTCCACCACCGTGCCTTTCTGTTCGACCTGTGACAGGAGTCGGTTGACGGCTGATGGGATGTGGTATTTATGCTTGTATGCCAAAACAGGTCTTGACCTTCGCAAGCTTCTTCGAATGGACCGATCACGAGAAGATATTCTTTCCATCATTCAGTCTGTCTGGGAATCTCGAAAAGATCGTGGGGCGGAAGAACGAAAAGAGCTTGAACAGGTCAGCGGTCGTGGCCGGTACATTGACATTGAACGGTTGCGCCAAGATCCACATTTGGAAATGCATGCAAGGGGTGGTTGACCCCCGTATCTTCTCCCTGTTTCCTCTCGTGTCCTCACTCTGCTGATACTCCGGAATCGTCTGCGGGGTAGGCACCTCCTCCGAGGGATTCTTGCCGGTTCAACCTCCCTATGGTAATGTCGTGTCGTGAGTGAAGACTGTGTCGGAGTATATGTTTTCTTGTTGTGTCCTTTCCCTGCCTTTCTCAAATTTTCTTTTTCTCAGCCAGAGCTAGATGTAGGTACGCGTGCATTGCGTTCATGAGAGAAGCTTAAGGATAGACTGATCTATGGGATGGTTTAAACGGAATAAAAACACGGATACTGAAGGCACATCCATTAAAATCGTGGAAGGGATGTGGGTCAAATGCGCAGTATGTCGCACCATTATTTTTAAACGCGAGGTTGAACGAAATTTAAAAGTCTGCCCGAAATGTCAATACCATTTTCCCCTGTCGGTTAGTGAACGATTGGAGTTGATCGTCGATCCCGGTTCATTCGAGGAATGGGATGGAGAATTAGTTCCAGGGGATCCCTTGCAGTTTGTTGATACCCTGCCGTATCGCAAGCGCATTCAAAAGGCACAAGAAAAAACAGGGAAAAAAGAAGCGATCCTGACTGGGCGATGTCAAATTGGCGGGAAGCCCGTTGCCCTTGGAATCTTTGATTTTTCATTTATGGGTGGCAGTATGGGATCGGTGGTTGGCGAGAAAATCTGCCGAGCAATTGATCAGGCGTTGATCGGCCATATGCCATTTTTGTTAGTCACCACTTCCGGTGGAGCACGGATGCAGGAGGGGACCTTGTCACTCATGCAAATGGCGAAAACGGCATCAGCCTTGGCAAAATTGCAAGAAGCTCGAATTCCCTTTATTGTCCTGTTAACGGATCCGACATTTGGAGGGGTGACCGCCAGTGTCGCGATGTTGGGGGATATCATTCTGGCGGAACCAAAGGCGTTGATCGGTTTTGCCGGCCCACGGGTCATTGAACAAACGATCAAAGAACATTTGCCGGAAGGCTTCCAACGTGCTGAGTTTTTGTTGGAACATGGCATGGTTGATCATATCGTGGAACGAAAAATCCTCAAGGCAACGCTGGAAACGTTGCTTGCACATTGTGTGACAACAGTCTCTTCCACTTCGGTGTAACCGCCGAATGGTCCGGCTCACCTTGTATCCCTGTGGATCTCAAGAGGCTTGACGATGGGCTCGATAATGGTGAGAGCCATACACTGTAGTTATTCTTGATACGAAATCTCCTTCCCTTTATTGTCCCCCGCCGAGTTTTGATTCCCGTGGCTACGTATCCAGAAACGCTTGACTTTCTCTTTTCCTTGCACCGGTTTGGTATCAAGCTGGGATTGGAGGCCATTACCGATATCCTTGACCGGTTGGACAATCCTCAGCACGGGTACGCTACGCTTCATGTTGCCGGCACGAACGGGAAGGGGTCTTCATCGGCCATGGTGGCTGCAATCCTTCAAGCATGCGGCTATCGGGTCGGACTGTATACCTCACCGCATTTGATTGATTTCCGCGAGCGCATTCGGGTTCAGGGAGCAGACATTTCTGAAGAGGCTGTCTGTGGCTTGATCGCACAGATTCGGCGCAGGGCCAATTCCCTCACCGCACTCACTTTTTTTGAGTTCACGACCGCACTGGCCTTTTTGCATTTTAGGAATGAACAAGTCGATATTGCTGTGGTAGAGGTCGGCATGGGAGGGCGCTTTGATGCGACTAATGTATTAAACCCCATTGGTGTCCTAATTACGGGAATTGGCTTCGATCATGAAGCGTATCTAGGGGATTCCCTTCAGATGATTGCGCAGGAGAAAGCCGGGATTATCAAGCAAAAGGGTCCCATCGTGTTGGGTCCGATGCCGGAAGATATTACCCAGATATTTGAGACTCGGGCCTTGAAGTGGTTGGCGCCATGCTTTCGGATGGGACAGGAGTTTTCCTTCCTGGAAACCAGTGCGACGACATTTACCTATCAAGGGCTGGAGTGGACGATTCCGGAAATACAGACGAATTTGCTCGGCCGTCATCAGATGGTCAATGCCACAAATGCGCTCGCGGTATTGGAGGCTGCCGTCGATGACATCTTCCCTGTTTCGCAGACGGCCATCCGGATTGGTTTGCAGGGTGTCAAATGGAGGGGTCGGTTAGAGGTCGTGAATCAAAATCCTCTTTTGATTGTGGATGGTGCGCACAATCTTGCCGGTGCCCACGTGTTATTTGACTTTCTCCACTCACAAATTCATGATGGCGCGGGACGAAAACTCATTTTGGTGGTTGGGATGATGCGTGACAAAAACCTTCAAGGATTTTTGCGTGTTCTTCTTCCTCTTGTTGACCACCTGATTCTCACCCAGCCACGGATGGAAAGGGCGGCATCGGTGGAGGAACTCCAGCACGCTGTCAATCGAGAAGATCTCGTTCCGTGTCTACTTGCCGATTCATGGGAGGCTGTTTGTCAAGCCAAGGAAATGGCGAATCCCTCAGATGTCATTTGTGTCACCGGGTCGTTATTTCTGGTTGGGGAGGTACTCAATCGGCTCACTCCGCCGGGTTTCCCAACGTGACTGTTGCAGGCGTGGGTGGCGGCCGATATGTTCACTCGCGCCGATCTCCTGGGTTGTTGGTCGGTCTATTCATTTTTTTTACGATGTTGGCAGCCGGAGAAGCCGTGTTCGGACAACCGGACTCTCAGCCTGGAGAATCCGGGGGACTCTCCGCCGATACCTCGTCTGATGAGGTGCCTCCCGAACCAACTTCACAGGGGGTCCCCGTCGCCATTAATGCCGACCGGATTGACTACAATCGGGATCGGGAAGAATATCATGCTATCGGGGCTGTGGATGTGACCCGTGGTCCCATTCATCTTAATGCGGATGAAGCCACCCTTCAAAAACTCACGGGTCGTTTGACGGCTCGGGGGCATGTGCATTTGCGAGATATCCAAACCGATATTTGGTCGGAAACGCTTGAGCTCGATCTTAATACCGAAGCTGGGGTGATCACCAATGGAAATATTTTTTGGAAGAAACAAAATTCCTTTGTAACGGGGCGACGGCTTCAGCGGTTTTCCGAAACCCATTATCGGGTCAAGGAGGGCTCCTTTACCAATTGCGATGCCCAGGATGGCGAGATTCCGGCCTGGCGATTTAACTTTCATGATATGGATGTGGAATATGAGGACAGTTTGTTTGGAAAAGGTGTGTGGTTCAATGTGAACGATGTGCCGGTGATCCCGCTTCCCACCTTTCGATATCCGCTGGGCGCTTCTCGAAAAAGCGGATTCTTGTTTCCGACAACCGGATACAATACTAATTTCGGGTACCAGTATCGGCAGGGGTATTTTTGGGCCATCAATCCAAGTAGTGATTTAACCGTTTCCCCGCAAATATTAACGGAGCGTGGAGCAGGTGCGGATCTTCAATATCGCTATGTGTGGAATCGGCTCACAAAGGGAGAATGGTTGATACGCTCGCTCTATGATACCCAGCAAAATCGTGGACGAGCCGAAGTCCGGGGGGCTCATGTTCAGCAATTCAATCCTGATTTGTCTTTGCGCATGCGGGCCAACTTTTCAAGTGATCGAACGGTCCTGCAAAATTTCAGCAGTTCCGGGACTCAACGGGCTTTACCCAGTCAAGAATCGAATCTCCATATTTTGCAACGACTTGATCATGGAGCGGTGTATTTCTCAGGTCAATATATTCAGCCGTTAAGTACGGGCGGTAATACGACCTTTCAGCGTTTACCTGAAATCGGACATCGCTTTGTGAATCCCAGTGTCTTGGGCAGTCCCATATCGCTGACGGCGGAAACGACCGCCGTGCAATTTTACAGGGAGACGGGGTTCAATGTTGGTCGTCTCGATGTGTTGCCGGGACTTTCGATGGAAGGACTCCATCTAGGAAACACGTTGGGATTTCGTCCTCAGGTCAAATTTCGTGAAGTGGGCTATACCCGAGGTCTCACTAGCAAATCAGCACAACATCGTGAAACCTTTTGGGTTGGCGCTGAATTATTCTCCAATATGTCGAAACGGTTTTCCCTCGGCGAGGGGAATTGGATCCGGCATTCTATTCAACCGAATGTGATTTATGAGTATGTGCCACAGACAAAACAAGCGGAATTAGTTCAGGTCGATGCGGTGGATGATTTGATTCAAAAGAGTCTGGTCACCTATTCCTTGAAAAATCGTCTGAGCCAAATCGGTGACGGGACATCCAATTCCTGGTTGGATCTGTTATTTGCCCAAAGTTATCATGTGGCCAATCCGTCGCCCTTGGCCTCCAAATTTTCGGATATCTGGACACGGGGGCACTTTCATTCACCGGTGAATTCTTCAGCATTCATCTCGGCATTCGATCTGAGGGTGGATGCCTTCTACGATCCGAACAGGAAATATTTTTCTCAGATGAACACCGACGTGCTCCTCCAAAGCCAACAGACGTGGTATGTGACCGTTGGGCAACGGTACGCGAGAGAAGGGTCGAGAGTCCGCAGGGGAGATATTTGGAATCCCGTGTCGTTTAATGAGGTCTTAGCTCCGGCCCAGGAAATCCTCTATTTGACGACTGGGGGTGGAGTGCGGCTGCCACATGGTGTGACCTTGGGCACCAAATGGTATCATGACTTCCGGACAGGGCAGACGGCTGAATGGGATGTGGTAGGGCTATACCAAAATCCTTGTCGATGTTTTTCACTCGGGCTTACGTATACACGGCTTCCTGACCGCTCTCAATTCGAATTTCTCATCAGCTTGACGGGGTTGTGGGGAACCCAAGGGCATGGAACACAATTAATGAAGTTGATTCTGGGTCCACTCATGGCAGGAGAGCGTGGAATTCCTTGGGACTACCGGTAACCGTCATGCGGACTCTGTCTGTGCATCTGTGGATTGTACCTGTGATGGTTCTATGGAGCCTGGCCGGCTGGCCGCTTCATGTCTGGTCCCAAGAAATCGTCACTGATCAGGTCACCATCACGTCGGCAAGGGGACAGCTGTTTGGTATCACTTCCGGCGAGGGGATTGCCAGAAAGGTCTTATCCTCGGGAGAAGAGGTGCTGGTGATTGAAACCAAAGGCGTGACGGGATATGTTCAGACAACCTCAAGGTTGCTGGGGTTTTCAGGTCGGTTACAACGGTGGGTGGAGATGAACCTTTCCTCGGCGGAGGAGGTGGTAACCGCAACGGTCACTCCCAGTATGATTATCGTTCAAGGTCGACAGGCGGCCTATGGTTTTCAAAGTGATCTTGGTCGTTGGAAACGAGACTCTTGGGGGGCCGGAGAGTTGTTGGTGGAGAGTATCGTGAATGACTATGTGGCTGTTCTCATTACCAACCGACGGGCATTAGGATTTTCTGCGTTAACCGGAGGGTTTTTCCCGCAGGACCTTCCATCCGGCAATGCGATTGGACAGACGGAATCCAATGCAAACGTTGTGGTCATCCACCTGTCAGGACTGATGTGGGTTTTCCGGTCCGGCTTAGCAATTTGGACGGTGTTGCCTTGATTAATTAGAGGAAAGATTGCTGGCCATTTGCGGGTGTTTGGTCACGCCTGGGTAATCCACTCCAATAGGGGTGTTCGAACAATAGTGGCTCCACCAGTCAATGACTTCCTGCAAAAATGGATCTTCCGCCCCTGTGGCAAAGAGGTGACCATAGAGGTAGCCCGTTTGGGTATCAAAGAGCATGAAAATCGGCATGGGAGCGGGCTGTGGAATATGGGGCGTTTCCATGGGTGGTCGAGTCCGTGCGTCAGAGGTTCCTCTTGTTTTTGCCTACATATTCCTATCGGAACGTATTTTATTTTTCTTAAATAGACCTTTTGCTCAAACGGCTCTGACCGTCTATTTGAGATTCAGGGTTCATTCAAGGGTTTCAGGGAGATCGGAGAGGGGACTCAGCAACGATTGGGTCAAATTAGAAGACAACCCTTGACCTTCCTCGTCAAATGGGGTAGCTATGTTCCTTCACCGCACAACCGGGTCAACGGGATGTGCCTTTACATGGGTTGAGAGGGAGGCCATTCATGGAAGTGTTTGATTCTGCTGAATCAGTTCTCGCGAAGCAGGCTGCCCGGATCCTGCTGGTTGAAGATGAGGTGGATGTGAGGGAGTCCATCAAGTTGCAGCTTGAGGATGAAGGGCATCAGGTCGTGGACACGGAATCAGGGAGCGATGCCTTGGTTCTGGCCGAATCCTCCAGGTTCGATATTGTCTTGACCGACGTCATGATTCCCGACATCAACGGAATTGAGTTGGTTCAGCGCATTATGCAGCTTCCGAATCATCCTGTGACGGTTGTCATGACGGGATATGGGTCGGTAGAGATGGCGGTGAAAGCTATTAAGGCCGGCGCCTTTGATTTCCTCTCTAAACCCTTTTCCATTGATGTCCTGAGCGCCACCATTGCCAGTGCCCTTCGGGTTAAGTGTCTTCAGGACGAGAATGTCGAACTGAAGAAAACCGTCAAGGGGCAATTTAGTTTAGGAAAACTCATTAGCTCCAGTCAGGTGATGCAAGAGGTGTTTCAGTTGATTGATTGCGTCGCGGATACCGATAGTACCGTGCTGATTTTAGGGGAAAGTGGAACGGGCAAAGAATTAATTGCCCAAACTATTCATTGTCATAGCACGCGACACAGGGGAAATCTGATTCCAGTCAATTGCGGAGCGATTCCCGAGGCATTATTGGAAAGTGAATTGTTCGGTCATGAAAAAGGCGCGTTTACCGGAGCGGTGGCGTCACGAGTCGGACGATTTGAGCTGGCGACCGGAGGAACAATTTTCCTTGATGAAATCGGTGATCTGAGTCCACCGCTCCAGGTCAAACTTCTTCGCGTCCTTCAGGAGCGAACGTTTGAACGAGTCGGGGGTACTCGAACCTATAAATCGGATGCCCGTGTCATTGCCGCCACCAATCAGGATCTTGAAACCCTGGTCGCGGCTAAACAATTTCGGGAAGATCTGTTTTATCGGTTAAATGTGGTGCCGGTTCTTGTTCCTCCTCTCCGGCAACGCGTGGAAGATATCCCGTTGTTACTCCAGCATTTCATGACGATGTTCAATGATCGGCGGAAAGCGGAACTCACCGGTGTGGCTGAGGACGCAATGAGCCTCTTATGTGATTATCCCTGGCCGGGAAACGTTCGTGAACTCGGGAATATTGTTGAGCGGATTGCTATTTTAAAACGCCGCGGGTTGATTGTCCCGGAAGATTTGCCGGAAAAAATCCGGCGACTCCCACCTTCCCATCTCCCCACCATGCCGGCGGCGATTCCAGTGGCCGGGATGGATCTCTCCAGAACAGTTGAGGAATTTGAAAACCGGCTGATTCTTGAGGCTCTCGAGCGAACCAATTGGGTCAAAAGTAAAGCGGCTCGTCTTCTGCAAATTAATCGCACCACCCTTATTGAAAAGTTAAAAAAGAAATCCCTGGCCGAAGTGGTCGCACAACGTGCGGCGCCATCGGAAGATCTGGCTGACGTGTAACGATACAAGGCCCCTGGCCATTCCTCCCCCGTTCTCGCCTTCCCTTTCCGAACCAGCCTGAGGTTCTGACCATCCCGTCAACTCCTTGACGGCGGCAATATTGTCCGCTCGTCGTAGTTCTTAGAAAACTTCCTGGTTTATCAACGAAAAGCCTGTGATCAATTTTTGCCCTCGGCAAGAATAACTCCGGTCTAATTTTTGCTGAATACGTTCAGCAGGTTGGAGCAGAAACCAAAAGTGAGGAAATTTACTTGGATTGCCCTGTCGTGTGTTATCTGGCCCAGCACGGTTCTGGGAGGCCCCTGTTCTGAGTTTTCCTGGTACGTTTCCCGCGACATGGTCATGCCAGAGATGATTCAACACGGACAAGATGCTATGCGGGCGGGACAACTCTTGGAAGCGCGAGACATGTTTGCCACCTATCTGAAAGAACAGGAAGATGGAAAGTTTGCAGAAGGGAGCCGTTGGATCATGGCCTCTCTTCCTGATCCTTCGGATGAACCAGGCAGAGAAAGTTTTCAACGCATTGAGCGGTTACAGGCCATGAAATCCAGTCATCCGGCAAGTGCGTATGCCCCATGGGCTCTTTGTGCCATGGGAGAAGTGTATTGGGAGGCTGGATGGTTTTCAGAAGCCAGCGGGATTTTCGAAGAGTTCCTCCGGTCCTATCCTGAACACCCATTAGCGGGAGGAGTCATGGTTGAAGCCGGTCTGGGGTATCTGAGTAATAAGCAATATTTGGAGGCAGCTCTGATCCTCAGGCGAGTGGTGGAAGAACCTAAGTGGAGTGCCCATCGCGTAAAGGGTGCATTGGGGTTGGCCGATGCCACGGCCATGGCGAAGGCGTGGAAGCAAGCCTACTATTGGTATCGGGTGGTGGAAGCCGAAAGGCCTGAACTCATTCGCCAGTCTGTGGAGTCATCGTACCAATATGGACTGACGGAAGTTGCCGTAGGAAATCCCGCCATGGCGATATCCAGATTTTTGGTGACTGTCAATCTCCATCCGCATCAGGAAGCAGCCGGGAGGGCTCTCAACCACATATCAGAAAAATTACGAACGGAGGGGCATGATTACCTCGCCTTGTATTTTGCGGATTATGCCCGACAACAATTTCCGGATCAGGAGCCCGGTCGACGTGGACAGGCTGCACTCACCAGATGGGTCGTGGCGTTTGTTTCCCAGGAGCATGCCAAGGAGGACTGGACCAAGATCTACCATCGGTTTGAAGATTTGGAAATATACCTTTCGCTCTCATGGGATTATGTTCTGGAAACTGCCGATGCGTTAAGTCATGCTCCTGAAAGCGACGTGGCTGATGAAAGCCTGCTGTGGATGGGGCAAGCTTATCAGGCGTTAGGGGATTACTCTGATGCCGTTCAGACTTTCACCCGCCTCATTGTCGTGGCCTCGTCGGATGTAAGGCGTCTGGGGGCGCAAGAACGACTCGCGTCGTTGTTACAGGATCAGATTCGCTGGTTCTATGACCGGAAAGCCTGGGTGCCATTACTCAAGTTTCACGCCGACCATCAGGACGCGTTTCACCTGGTGCCATTGGAACGGGAGCGTCTCTTGATGGTTGCGCAAGCCTATCAGCAGGTGAATCTTCCGGCAGAAGCCTGGCATTGGTATGACCAACTTATACAGGAGTACCCCAGCAGTCCGCTCAGGGAAGAGATTCGCCTTCAGCAGGTTGTGGTCGCTCAAGAGCAAGGCAACGGTTCATTGGTGCGAGACGCGGGTGCGTCGTACCTCCAGGAGTTTCCCAAGGGCCGGGGGCGAGGGCAGGTGGAGACCGCCCTTGGCATGGAAGCCTTCGCTGACAAACGGTATGCGGAAGCTATTCGGGATTTCTCCGCAGCCCTACAGCATGTGGATGGAGAAACGGGACAACGCTATGTGCTCAGGAATCGGGCACGCGCCTATCGAGCCCTCGGGCAGATGGAATTAGTGGTTCAAGACCTGCGACAGGTGGTGTCTATCGAACCCACTCAGGCTTCCGATGTTCTCCGCTTGGGAGATGCCATGTTTGATCAAGGTGACTATGTCGAAGCCCAGAGTCTGTACGATCAAGTCCTGGCATTCGATGTGCCAGCGGCTTTGCACACCTGGGCCAAGTATCGGTTAGCGGTCTCGCTCGAACATATGGGGAAGTCCGGTGAAGCCGCCACACTACTTACCGAAATCCGGGAACTAAAAACCCGTTCTCCAGAATTGGAACATACGATTCGTTCAGCCGCCACAGCGGTGTTGGATGAAATGTCATTGAATGAAACGCCACCAACCAGGATACCCGATGCCCCCATTAAATCCTAAACCGATGATCGCGCTCAGTTCCAAGAGAAACGGGGGAACGTCCTGGCCGACGCTCGACCCTATCACGGAGCCATCAATCTCCAGTGAAACCCTCAGTCTGGCGCTGGAGGCCAAATATGCGGAAACGCAACGACTGCATCATCACCTTCATCGTTTGGTGAAAAGCCTTCCATTACCCGCCTTGCTCTATAACCGCAAAGGCCGGATTGTCACTGCCAATCACGAGGCTCATGTGCTGATGGGAGGAGTCGATTGGAAGAAGATGAATTGGCAAATTCAGGATCTCTGGACATCGCTGGTGTGGCCAACGGTTCCCTTCACAGACTGGAAGTGGAAAGCAGGCCGGGTGTCCTGTTGGGATTGTCCGTTGGGGGGGGTGGATCAACCCTCAAGTCTCACGGTTCGTTACTTCAAATACGAAGAGGAGCCGCTCAGTGCACGGACGGAGCAGATCCCACGCTTGGCGGCCATAGGAGAACAGGTCGGGCGGCTGGCACATGATATTCGCAATCCACTGGCGAGTATTGAATGGTTTGCCACACTATTGGGGCGTGACCGTCAGTCCGGCATGGAACGCCGGGAGCTTGGGGATCAATTACTTCAGGCCATCCGTTCCTTGGATGTGCTGGTTTCGAATCTCTTAACGTCGAGCACGCCATTGAAGCGGGACCGGCAGTGCGTGAACCTCTCGAGACTGTTGGATGATGTGGAGCTGTTAGCCATTTATCCCCTCAGAATAAAACGGCTGACCATCCATCGGCAGAGGGAAGCGTCGCTTCTCGAAATCTTGGGGCATGAGCAGTTATTAAAGCAGGCCCTGTTGAATCTGCTCCTGAATGCGATTCAGGCCTCCCGGCCTGATGGTCATATTGAAATTCAGTGCCGGAGGACGTCCCTGCCGGCCATTGGAGATGCCCTCTCTCCTGGAATCAATGGTGTGGCATTAAGTATTCGAGACGAAGGATGTGGGATGTCCAAAGAAGAACTCTCCAGGGTTTTTCAGCCATTTTATTCGAAGCGTCAGGGCGGGACCGGCCTTGGGCTCCCGATTGTAAAAGACATTGTTCAGGTGCATCAAGGCATCATTGAGATGGAGAGTCGGGCAAACAAAGGAACAACGGTCAAACTATTTCTTCCCCAATAAAGGAGATTGGCATGATAGACACTGAGGGTGGAGCGAGCCGTGGCATCCTGGTCGTTGAAGATGATGAACAGCTGCAATCGGCTCTGACTCATGCATTAAGTCAACATGGTTATGCCGTCACGGTTGCCAGAGATGGCTATGAAGGGTTGGAGCGGATGGAACGCGATGCCCCATGGCTAGTGTTGACTGATCTGAATTTGCCGGGCAAAGGGGGAATGGAATTTTTACGGGAGGTCCGAAGCCAGGGCTACCATATGCCGGTGGTCGTCATGACGGCTTATGGTGGAGTGGATGCAGCCGTCGAGGCGCTCAAATATGGGGCAACCGATTTTCTTCAAAAGCCGTTTCCCCTGGAGCGTCTTGAAAAATTAATTGACCAGTTAAAAGATGAGCAGCCTGTCTCAGGACTGGATGTTTTGAGGGAACAGGAAAGAAGCCGTCGTGAGGAGCCGCGTGAAGGATTTCTGACCAGGGATCCGAAAGTCTTGCAGACCATTAGTATGTTGGAGATGGTGGCAGGTAGCCCGGCGACTATTTTGATTCAAGGCGAAAGCGGGACGGGAAAAGAAGTGCTGGCGCGGCATGTTCATCGTCATAGTCCCCGCGCCTCTCAACCCTTTGTGGCGATCAATTGTGCCGCCCTGCCGGAAGGACTTTTGGAAAGTGAATTGTTCGGCTATGAGAAAGGAGCCTTTACCGGTGCGCTCGCGAGGCGATGCGGCAAGTTTGAGTTAGCCCACCAGGGAACCTTGTTGTTGGATGAAATCGGGGAAATGAGTTTGGGATTACAGGCCAAATTACTCAGGGTCCTCCAAGAGCGTGAAGTGGATCGTCTTGGCTCCCGGCAGCCGGTGCAGGTGGATGTGCGGGTGATTGCCACCACCAATCGGAATCTGGCGCAGGAAGTTCAGGCTGGGCGTTTTCGTGAGGATGTGTATTACCGGCTGAGTGTCATGCCGTTCACCATCCCCCCGTTGCGTGATCGTCCGGAGGACGTTCAATTGTTGGCGGAATATTTTGCCAATCGGTCATTGCGGCGAAACCGGCGTACACCGTGCGAGATTTCTGAAGAGGCGATGTCGCATTTGAAGCGGAGGCCGTGGCGGGGAAACGTGAGGGAACTGGAAAATGTAATTGAACGAGGCGTGTTGTTAGCCGGCAACGGCCCATTACGGATGGAGCATTTTCAGTTTGAGGAACCCGTGTTGACGGCGAATCATGCCAGTGCGCCAAGTGGAACTATCTGGGAAATGGAACGGGAACTTATTTTGAGAACCCTGGAGCGTCATGATGGAAATCGGACACATGCCGCCAGAACCCTGGGAATCAGTATTCGTACCTTACGGAATAAATTGCGGGAATATCGACAGTTAAACGGTGGGCTTTCCTTGAGTATGTAAAATGATGCGATCGGAGAACACTTGAAGGTCTCGCTTCTATCTGTTGCGAGGAATGGCAGGCGAAGAGGGGAAAAAAATGCCGGTGCGGGCAAAAGTTTCCCTAAGACCAGACCAGAGAGACGTGAGGATCTCTTTTTTCTCCTTACCGTGCACTCCTTACTGATGATTTCTGGCATTGGTGTTGCTGACTTACATGACGACGTCAGGGATTTCGTGGTCAGGGAGGCAGGTATAGAGGTGAAGACACATGAGAACATGGGAACCGGAGAGGAGAAAATGCCATGATGATTTCCCCTTGGGATGAAGGCACGCGACTTTTTGAGCGGTCACTGGATGTCCGGAGCGGGATTCAGGAAACGATTGCCTCTAACATGGCCAACGAAGAAACACCGGGCTACAAATCCAGGATCCTGCCATTTCAGGAAACGTTCAATGCCGTTCTTCGAGGGGACGGCCCATTGGAGTCAGTCGTCACCAATCCGAAGCATGTGCCCACTGGATCAGAGGATTCCCGGATATTTGAGCACACCATTAAACAGGATGCCGGAGCCGGGTTAGACGAAAATACCGTGAATTTGGAAAAGGAAATGACCCTGATGGCGGAAAACACCTTGATGTATATGGCGGTCAGTCAATTCTTAAAGGGTCGTTTCGATGGATGGAATGCGGCAATTGATGGAGGGAGTGGCGGTAGGTAAAAGACATATGAGCTGATAGCCGTCATCACGGTGATCCCAGGAACGCAACAGGAACGAGCGAATCTGACTGGTGTTGAAGATGGGAAGGATTGGAAGATCTGAATTGGGTGTCGGAAAAAGGAGGCTGAAATGAATATTGATCGCGTGTTTGCCGTCGTGGGGTCTGCCTTGGATGCACAACGGCAGCGGCTAAACATTATTGCCAGCAATCTGGCCAATGCGGAATCCACCCGGACGCCGGAAGGGGGACCCTACATCAGACGGGATGTCGTGTTTCAAGCCTCACCGGCCGGGCGGCAGTTTTCCAATGTATTTGCCAATGCCTTTGGCGATCAGTCCGGGCCATCCGGCGTTCGGGTGACGGATGTGATTCAAGACGATCGACCGTTGAGGACCGTGTACGATCCCAGTCATCCCGATGCAGATGAACAAGGGTATTTACACCTTCCGAATGTGAATCCAATCGAGGAAATGGTGAATCTCATGTCCGCGACTCGTGCCTACGAGGCCAATTTAGCGGTGATGGAAACCGGCAAGACCATGACCCTTCGTGCATTAGAAATGGGTCGTTAAGGTTCTTCGATCTTGAAGGAAGGAGGACGAGGAAATGGAATATCTCCCGATAAAAAGCATTGAGGGCATTTCGGAGCCGTTTGGGGTTACGCCGCTCAAAGGACCAGGGGGCCAGGACAAGGGATTCGGGGATCTCTTGAAAAAAGCGGTGGAGTCCGTCAATACCATGCAACATGAGGCCGGGCGTTTAGAGGAAGCCGTCGCCCATGGAGAAAACGTCAATATTCATCAAGCGGTCATTGCCGGTGAAAAAGCCGGCTTATCATTCAAACTCTTGATGCAGGTGAGAAACAAGGTGATTGATGCGTATCAGGAAGTTATGCGGATGCAGGTGTAAGAAATGGTTGAGTTGACGATGATGCCGATCCTGGTCGAGGCCCGAATGCAAGAGACCCCCACCGGTCTCATTGGGCACGACTCATCAGTATAAGAATGATGCCCACAATTTTTCAATCCTAAGAGTTGGGCGGAACCCATTAATCCTATGGACAGTCTCCTTGGTAATTTTCAAGCCTTAACCCTAACCCAACGGATCGGTGTGGTTGTCGTGGTGGCGTTAGCTTTGGCGACTATTCCGATGTTGATGATGGTAGGTAAGGCCCCGGAATTGGTGGTCCTGTTCTCTCAGCTCAATCCCGACGATACGCGAGCGATTATCCAGGAGCTTGGCAAGCAAGGCGCCGTCTATGAGGTAGGTGACAGCGGAAATACGATTAAAGTTCCGGCCGAACGGGTGCATGAGTTGCGACTCCAGTTAGCCTCGTTAGGACTTCCGGAGTCGGCTGGAGTGGGATTTGAAATATTCGATCGAACCGGGTTGGGCGTGACCCCTTTTACGCAGCAAATGAATTACAGGCGAGCGCTTCAAGGAGAGCTGGCTCGAACCATCGGTCAATTATCTCAAGTCGAGCGGGTACGCGTGCATTTGGTGATGCCCGAGAAACGTCTGTTTGCGACGGAACAAAAACCAGCTCAGGCCGCGGTCGTCCTGACTCTCAAGCGCGGGGCTCCTCTTGGTGGCACTCAGGTCCAGGGAATCGTGCATTTAGTAGCCAGTAGTGTCGAAGGATTAGAGCCCAGCCAGGTGACGGTCGTGGACAATCATGGTCAGGTATTGAGTCAAAACTCTGCGGATAGTGACGCCCAACTGACGGCCTCTCAAATTGAAACCCAACGACGGGTGGAACGGGACCTGGAACAACGGGTGCAGACGATGTTGGACCAAGTCTTGGGCCGGGACAAGTCTGTGATTCGGGTCACCGCGCCGTTGGAGTTTCGGCAAGTCGAAATCACCGAAGAAAGCTTCGATCCCAATAGCCAGGTGGTGCGAAGCGAAAACCGGAGTCAAGAAAAGGTGCTGGAATCCGGTTCGACCAACGGAGGGCCTGGTGTTCCCGGTGTCAGGAGCAATGTGCCAAGTGAGCTCAAGGCAGGAAACGGAACAGAGCAAAAAGAAGCCAAACGAAAAAATGAAACATTGAATTATGAAGTCAATCGTAAAGTGAGCAAAATTATTGAACCGACCGGTGCCATTAAGCGGTTAAGCGTGGCGGTCTTAGTGGATGGGACCTATGAAGCCGCTCAGGGCGCTGAGGGACAAGCGGCTGAGAATGCGGCCGAAAAGAAATATGTGCCACGGCCGGAACAGGAAATTCAGAATCTGGTTCAAATTGTGAAAAAAGCCGTCGGATTTTCCGAAGAACGCGGGGATCAAATTGAAGTCATCAATGTCCCGTTTGAATCTCCCGTCATCCTTGAGGGTGAGGAGAGTATGACGGCGGGGGTGCAATCGTTTCTTGCCGTCTGGGGTGGATTCCTCAAGCCGGTACTCTTTTTCTTCCTTGGGGCCATGGTGTTGTGGTTTGTCGTTCGACCAATGGCGCTGAATCTTACCAAACCCGCAGCGGCAGCAGTGGTCTTGCCACAGAAGGGATTGCCCGCCACCGTCACCGAGTATGAAGCGGAAATTTCAGAGACCCCTCAGGAGCAAGCCATTAAGCTTGCAGCAGACAATCCAGCTTCCGCCGCTCAAGTGATTCGAACCTGGATTAAAGAAGAACAAGGAGAAAAGGTCTAATCCGTGGACAATCGATTATCCGGGTACGAAAAGGCTGCCATCTTATTGCTGGCCATCGGGGAAACTGCGGCGGTTGAAGTATTAAAAGTCCTGGACCAAAAAGATATCCGCCAAATTGGGGCGTATCTGGGAGCTTTGGTCAATGTCGGGCAGGACGAACATCGCCTCGTGTTGAAGGAATTCCGGGAATTGGCCGGGACAGCCGGTCTTTCCGTAGAAGGGAAAACCTATCTTTCCAAAATTCTCAATGCGGCTTTGGGCAAGGATAAAGCCCGCCGTATTCTGAGTTCCTTGAATACTTCTGAAAATGCGGGGTTTGAAACCTTGAAATCGCTCGATGCGGCGTCGATTGCCAATCTGCTGGCTATTGAACACCCTCAAACGGGCGCCTTGATCCTGGCCAACCTAGAATCCGATCACGCGGCTCAGATTTTGTCATTGCTCCCCGCACATAAACGGGATGCCATCGTCTACCGGTTAGCCACGACGGAAGAGGTGTCACCCCACATGTTGGATGAATTGAATTGTGTCCTGCAGGACGAATTGCGTCTGGGGTCTTCCAAAAATGCGGTGGCAATCGGCGGAACTGGGCTGGTCGCCGAAATCCTGAATTCTGTGAAACGCAATGTGGAAGGGGAAATTCTGACAGCCCTGGAAACGAAAGACCCGGAGATCGCTGAAGAAATCCGTGGGAAGATGTTTGTGTTTGAAGATTTGGAAAATGTCGATGATCGTGGGATGCAGGAAGTATTGCGAGAAGTGAGCAAGGAAGAATTGCTTCTGGCTCTGAAACCGATCGATGGTCCGCTCAGGGATAAATTCTTCAAGAACATGTCCAGTCGCGCGGCGGAATCCCTCAAGGAAGATATGGAAACTCGAGGACCGGTCAAGCTCAGTGATGTGGAAGCCTCTCAGCAGAACATTATTAAAACCGTTCAACGCCTGGCTGGTGAAGGCCGCGTAGCCTTGGGAGGAAAAGGTGAGGAGCAAATGGTCTAAGAGGAGTGTTGAAAAATGCCGCCAGCGGCGTTCTCGCCTTTTGGCCGTGCTCACGTACTCCTCCGTATGCTCCACTCGTCCAAACGGCTGCGGCCTTTCCTTCGAGAAGCCTCAGGATAGGAGTGGACAAGCCTTTTTGAACCGTCCACTATTTTTCTCTGCTGGGTCTGGGTCACTCATATGCTGATGGAATGGCAAAAATTTTGAACTATTCAACAGCCCCTAAGGTACGGCCGCTTATGGAACAGGATGACACGGTCAAATGTTTTCAGATGGTCGAATTAGTTCACAAAAGTGCGAAACAACGCGCCGAAGAGGCCCAACCGCATGATTGTACCGAACTGCAACGTGATGCGTTTGAGCGGGGACGACAGGACGGGATCGCCGAGGGACGTGCCCAGTGCAAAGCCCAAGTAGAGGAGGAAGTCAAAAAGGCGCTTCGGTTGGCCAATCAGATTGGTCGGGCCAGGGTGCTCGCATTGGAAGAACATGAACGGGATATTGTGGAGGTCGCATTGGCCATTACCAAAAAAATCCTGTTACGGGAATGTGAGATCGATAAAGAACTTGTGGTTCGGCAAGTGCGTCAGGTTCTTGGGCTGCTCCCCGCCCAAACGCTGGTGACGCTGAAAGTCCATCCGCAAGATTTCATGATCTTAGAACCCCTTCAGCACACCTTACGGCCGGAGTGGGCGGATGGCGACCATCTCGTGCTTGAAGCCTATGAGGACGTGGATCCGGGTGGATGCCTGGTTGAACAGGCCGGCCTACTATTCGATGCCAGGCTGACTCAACAACTGGCACTTGTGGCCAGCGAATTCGGCTTGGAGGCACCCCGGATATGAGCCTCGCCGCGATTCAACAGCGTTTGGACGACATTGCGCCTGTGACGATTACCGGGCGCGTCGTCAAAGCCGTGGGGCTGACTCTGGAAGGCACCGGCTTGGGGGCCTCGGTTGGTCAGCGATGTCATATCTTCAGCACACGAGGGAAGTCGATGATGGAGGGAGAAGTCATCGGGTTTCGGGAGCAACGTGTGGTGGTCATGCCGTTCGGGGCTGTGCGCGGCATCGCCGCCGGAAATCTCATTCGCTACGATCCGACCTCTCCACGATTATTAGTCGGGCCTCAAATGTTGGGACGAGTCGTGGATGGACTCGGGAATCCGTTAGATGAAAAAGGGCCGCTGTCTCGCAGCCGCCGCTATGCCCTCTATGCACCTGCGCCTGCGCCCATGCTCCGGGAGCGAATTCGCACGCCAATGGATTTGGGCGTACGAGCCATTAATGCCATGCTGACCTGCGGGGTCGGACAAAAACTCGGGATTTTTGCCGGGAGCGGAGTCGGGAAAAGTGTCTTGATGGGAACGATGTGCCGTCACACGTCTGCGGATGTGAATGTGATCGCGCTGGTGGGAGAGCGAGGCCGGGAGGTGAAGGAATTTTTGGAACGGGATTTAGGGCGGGAAGGACTTCGTCGTTCGGTGGTTGTGGTCGCCACGTCTGATCAATCTCCGTTAGTCCGGGTCCGGGCGGCTTTTGTGGCGACAGCCATAGCCGAGTTTTTTCGGGATCAGGGCAATCAGGTCCTGCTCCTGGTCGATTCCTTAACCCGGTTGGCTCATGCACAACGGGAGGTGGGGCTGGCCGCCGGGGAACCGCCTACCACCAAAGGGTATCCGCCTTCGGTCTTTACGCTCTTTCCTCAAGTCCTAGAGCGGGTGGGGCCGATGGGCACGGGATCCATTACCGGTCTGTATACGGTACTCGTTGACGGGGACGATTTAAATGATCCCATTGCCGATTCCATCCGCTCCATTTTAGACGGACATATTGTGTTGTCCCGGCGCTTGGCGATGCAAGGACACTTTCCCGCGATCGATGTTCTGCAAAGTGTGAGTCGGGTAATGTCGGATATTGCCTCGACCGCCCATCAGGATGCTGCCAGGTTCCTGGTGCAGATGATGGCGGAATATCGCAATGCGGAAGACCTGATCAATCTAGGAGCGTATCAATTAGGGACCAATCCTCGACTTGATGTGGCGATCCACATGAAAGGGCTGATCGATGCCTTTCTCCGGCAAACCCGTGAGGAAGGGGTGGGTATACCAGAAAGTTGCCAAGGCCTTGAAGCGTTGGCACAACAGGGCCGGCGTCTTCTTGAGAGAAAGGGAAAGACCCCATGAATTGGACCACATTACTCCGATTTCGCAAGCAAGTGGAAGATCTCGCCCGTGAAGAAGTCGTCTTGGCGGAGTGGAGAAAAAGTCAGATCCGGTCGAAGCGGGATGACCTCATGATCGAAATGGAAGCGGTGGCCACTGAATTAGAACAGCGGATACGAGTGGGTATCGACAACATGATTGCCGAGCAACGCTACCAGTGGATGGATCAAATCAGCACGGCCATAGAACAACAGAGCAGACAAATTCAGGATGTGGAAGATAAGCTGGCCGATTTACGGGCCACATTAAAAAAGGCCCACCATGCCAGACGTGTGGTGGAATTGGTTATCGCCAAAAAGGAGGAAGAGGTCATGCAGAAAGTCGCGACCCAGGAACAACAGATGCAAGAAGATGTGACGGCTCATGCCTATGCCACCTCTCACCTTGAAGAAATGACCCAGTAGGGAGTGGAATATGTCAATTCTTTCACCTTTCCATCAGCATATGCGAAATGTAGGGCCTAGACCAAATAATGGAGTGTTCAAAAAGGCCTTTCCAGCAAGTTCCCAGCCGCTCGGGCGGGCAGAGCATACGGAGGAGTACGTGAGCACGGCCAAGTGGCGAGAATACGGTTGGCGGCATTTTTCAACACTCCTGAGTAGAACAATGTTGCCTAGTCGACCACTCATTGTGTGGTGGGTGCTGGCCATGATTTTGTGGGCCACCACAGTCGGGTCTGTTCAGGAAACGCCGGAGGTGGAAAAGACGGATTCATTTGAAAATCAACCAGTTGAAGATGGACTGGTGGAGGAAGTGCCCAGTGCAGAAATCACATTATTGGAACAGCTGCAAGCGCGTCTCAAAGAGGTGGAAGAGCGGGAACGTGGTTTGCAACAACGTGAAGAGCGGATCACCGCACTCCAGCAGGACTTAGAGGCGTTGGCTGCACGACAAACCAAAGAGGGTAAACGCTTAGTAGGGGAAGCCTCTTCGCTCGCAGAAGAACAACGGCGATATGTGGAACAGGATCCGGCGTTAATCCATTTAATCAAAATTTATGAATCCATGGATCCCGAAGAAGCGGCGTTGCGAATCGCAGAAATGCGAGAAGGACTAGCCTTGGATATTTTGGCATCAATCAAAGATAAAAAAGCCGCAGGGGTGTTAGCGGGAGTCGAACCGGCAAAAGCCGCCAGGTTGTCGGAGGGTCTCCGGCGATATCGGGACATTAAGTTACAACAAGGCAACGATTCCAAGACCCGGTAATACAGAATGGTCAATACACTTTCACTCTTTTCCACTGCTCCTGGAAGTTCAACCCAAGGGACCAGTCAAACTGTCATCACCGGTCCCGATCAATCGAAGACGACAGGAAATCCTTCCAATAACCCGTTTTTGAAAATCTTTCGTGATCAGTCGGTGGTGATTTCTCCTCTGACCCGTTCCGCAGAGAGGACTCCAACCGGAGATCCGTTGCCATTGTCCGATCTTGAGGCTCTTCTGGGCAATCTGTTGCTTTCGGATCACGCTCAACCGTATCCGTATCAGGTGACGCCGATAGAGTCGAATGGGATTTTGCCTGAGGATGCGTCCCCGAACCTCACCAATATCGCTGCCGTTGAGGCTCTTCAAGGCATTCTCGCCGTAGAACCAGGATTCGATGGCGTGCCAGTCATACTTCCAGTCAATCAGCCGGGCTTGCAATTCCCTGTGGAGGGATCAAACCAGGCACTACCTGTTGGAAGCCGTCCTGGTGGCCAGCCTGTGCCGGACTTGTCGATCAAGACAGATCCTCAACAGGTTCTTCTTAATGCGGTCGAAGCGCTGCATGGAAAATCTCAATCAGAATCCGTTGGAGATCCTGGAAAGACTGACGTGAAAACGTTGAATCCTGTTCAGGCTCCAGACAAGAATGGGTTTCAACTCTCTTCGCTTCCCATTGAAAATCATTCGGAAGTACTCAAGCCGGCAGTCAATCCTGCTGTGAACCCGGTAGTCCAGGTCCCATTGCCCTTTGATGAAACGCCGGCGGGTCTGGCCACAACGGTTCAATTGAATCAAGACCGCTTGAAGTCCGTGAGTGGGCAGTCCCCCGCGCTGAGCGAATCGTCGGTGAACGGGAAAGAGTCTGCACTGGGCATTCCACTGGATCTTCTTGGCGAGGGCAATGGGTCGTTGACCGGTGACCGTTCCAGAGAAGGTCTTGAGGTCACATCAAAAACTGGGGGAATCGATCCGAACGGAGGGCAGGCGCTCAGTGGGGGCATGGGCGGTTCTCCTCATTCTCAATCAGGATTTTTTCCTCAGTCCTCGTCTCCTTCCCCTTCAGGTCAGGCTGTGCGAATAGCGGAGGAGCGTGTGCAAGATCTTCCGGGGCCGGCGCTTCAACGCCTCCAAATGGAAGTACAGCTTTCCGAAAATAATCGAGTGCAGATTGATGTGGGGGTGCAGCACCGTCAGGTCTATGCCAGTTTGCTCATGGATCAGGCCACCTTAAAAAATCTGGCTGTCCAATATGTTCCACAATTGGAAGAGCAACTGACCCAGGGCGATATGGAGTTACAGGAATTTTCTGCAGAAGTCCGTGATCACCTCGGTGAGAAAGAGTCCAACACACAATCACATGGGCAGGGTATGCAGGCGAGTCAACGGAGAACCACATATCCTCATCAGGGAACGGGAGCGCTTTCCTCTGTTGCGGTTCGTGCCGGTGACCATGGATTGCACTTGGTGGCATGAAATTGAACAGTGCTCTTGTGGATGAATGACGGGATAAGGAAGGAGTCTTGAGCCATGGATTCGATTACCCCAACGCAATCCGGGACGAACGTCACAGCCAATGCCGGTGTTCAAGAGGCGGTATCGACGCTCGGGTCTGATGTTTTTCTTCGCTTGTTAGTCACGCAGTTGCAAAGTCAGGATCCCACTAACCCGCTTCAAAATGAGGATTTTGTGGCGCAGTTGGCGCAGTTTACCACGTTGGAGCAAACCACGAGTACCAATAAACTCTTGGAAAAGTTGATCGCTCAGGATACACAACGGACACAACTGGATCTGGTGAATTTGATTGGGAGGACCGTGGTCAGCGAAGGCGATACGGTGAGTCTTGGAAAGGACGATGAGGCCACTCTGGCCTATGCGCTGAGTGGAACGGCCACCCGTGTGAACATTGAAGTCCTTGGTCCGGATCAAGAAATCATCAGAAAACTCACATCGACGGACTTTGAAACTCCAGGTGCGCATCAGGTTCAATGGGATGGGTTAAATGAGTCGGGAGACCGGGTCCCGGAGGGCGTATATCAGTTCCGGGTCAAAGCCGAAGACAACAATAAACAGCCAGTTTCGAACTTTACGTTCGCGCGTGAACGGGTCGCGAATATTGTTTTTGGGACGGAGAGTCCGGTGGTTCTGCAAAGCGGAAAAACCTTACACACCGAAGACATTATCTCCATATTATAAAAGGGACCGTCGTGGACGACGGATAATAGGTCTTAGACATATGACACAGAAGGAGTAAACGCCAATGGGAATCACCTCAGCATTTTTTTCAGCCACGAGTGGAATTAACGCGACCAGCCGGGCGCTCACTGAAATCGGCAACAATATCGCGAATGCCCAAACCATAGGATTCAAGACCCGGACCGTATCCTTCGGTGATTTGTTTGGGGCGAGTTTGGGTCTTGGAGGGGCATCTAGTGCATTAGTGGAAGGGCGAGGAGTGCGGGTTTTGGGTGTTGATCCGAGTTTTACCCAGGGGTCGCTTCAAACAACTTCAAACGCGTTGGATTTGGCTATCGATGGTGATGGGTTTTTTCAGCTGAGTGATGCCTCGGGTAATCCATTTTTTTCTCGTGCAGGGCAATTCAATGTTGACGCGAACGGGAACCTTGTAAACCCGGCCGGATTTCGGCTTCAAGGATACCAGGCTGATGCTGTAGGAAATATTAATGTAGGAAGCCTTGGGGATTTGGTCCTTACGACAACGCAGCAACCAGGGATAGTCACCACGTCAGTGAATATGAGTGGAAATTTGTTTGCGGGTGCCCTAGCGAGTACTCCCACGACAGCGCAGCTTTTGGCTGATCCTTCTAATTCGGCCAATTCCCAATTTAGTACTGGCGTGCGAGTCTATGATTCCCAAGGATTTGGCCATGATTTGACGGTGTATTTTACCAAAACTGCGGCGAACACTTGGGACTATAGCGTCATTGCCAGTAATAATGAGGTGACAGTGACAGCAGGGAATTTTGATGCCGCCTCAGGCAATGCCCTGGTTGCACAAGGAACTCTTGGGTATTCCAGTACCGGGTTATTGGATACGGAAAGCGCATTAACCTATTTTAATTCTGGCGGCACTGGGATCGATTTTACCAGTCCCCCATCATCTCCTAATCCTACGGCCCCCACTTCCAATCAACAAATTGCCTTTGATTTCGGGACAAGTATTACCACCGACGGGGGAACCGGGACTGATGGAATGTTGCAGCAAGGAGCTGCCTCGGTACTCTTAACCTTGTCTCAAGATGGGTTTTCAAATGGGACTCTATCGAGGACGTCAATTGCTGAAGATGGAATGATTCAGGGACAGTTTTCCAATGGAACAACCAGGAATCTGGGACAGGTGGCCCTGACACGTTTCATCAATCCTGATGGTCTGCAACCTATTGGAAAGAATTTGTTTATTCAATCCGGTGATTCCGGCACTCCCTTGGTCGGGACGCCAGGCTTGGGGTCATTTGGAAAAGTGATTGCGAGTACCTTAGAAGCCTCCAATGTTGATTTGGGTGAAGAATTAGTGAACATGATTATCATGCAGCGTGGCTTCCAAGCCAATTCGCGAATCATCACGACGACGAATGATTTATTAGGAGAACTCGTGAACCTCGCCCGGTAATTCCTGATTGCCGATAACGTGTCATAGCCCCCAGGCAGGAAATCTGCCTGGGGGTTTTTTTTGTCCGGGGGCGTCATCAGAAAGAATATTTAGTCTAACGGGACCTTGTGAGCAGGGACGGACCTGTCAAAGGTTCCTGCGGAATGCCAAGAAAGTGACGAAAAGGAAGATTGGTAATGAGTGGAGGGAAAATGAATTGTCCGATAAACATTTGCCAGAAATCTATTGAAATACAGGTGGTTGAGAACGTTGTAATCGGTTCGCGTACGTAGAATGTTGGAGTGGCACAAAGGTTGCTGATTTGGAAAGTGGAATGTGATGAACGACAAAATTTTTTAGCGTGTGAGGTTGATGTATGGCTGAAGACGATGCCAAAGAGGAAGCACCCATTAAAGCGGGGGCGGGGAAAAAAATGATCCTTATCATTATCTTGGGCGTTCTCCTTCTGGGTGGGGGAGGAGGTGCAGCCTGGTTTTTCATGGGAGGCACAGAGGAAAAGCCAGCCGAGCACGACGAACATGCCAAAGCCGAGACCGGGCATGAAGAGCCAGGTCCGGTGATGGAACTTGAACCCTTTCTTCTGAATTTAGCGGATCGGGAAGAGCTGCGATTTTTAAAAGTGAGTATCAAGCTTGAGTTAGACCGGCCTGAAGAAAAAACGGATTATCAAAATAAAATCCCGGCCATTCGCGATTCGCTGTTGGTGCTACTGAGTAGTAAGGAATCGCAATTACTCAGAACCGTGAACGGGAAACGGCGGGTTCGAGAAGAGATTATGACTCGGGTGAATGGAGTCATGAGTAAAGGAAAAGTCGCCAATGTGTACTTCACGGATTTTATTATTCAGTAAGGAGACGGGGCTGGGTGTTTTCTTGGTTCTCGCGCCGGCTGTAAATGGACGAAGCCCTATTTCCACTACTGGAAATGACAGAAAGGGATGGATGCCTGATGAACATGGTCGGGTATGAGGATCCAATTCATCATCCCCGCCGCTCTTGAGCGGGGATCCATCAGAAAAGAAGAACGGTAAAGATAGATGATTGAGGACTTCCGTCGGCCATGATAGGGCAGGATCGTTCTTTGAGTACCGAGCACGTGATCACCAGTAAACAGTAAGAGGTCAGGAGTCCGAAAGAGGAGAGAAGAGACGGCAGGGCCGTTTCTTTGTGCCACGTCCAACATGGAAAAAATTCTTAGTCAGGATGAAGTCGATGCCCTTCTTCGCGGGGTTTCCGATGGCGGCGTTGAGACGGAACCTGAAGATCCGGTAGATGACGGATCACAAGATGGACCGGTTTCGTATGACTTGGGGAATCAGGAATGGGTCGTTCGCGGGCGCATGCCGACCCTGGATGTGATCCACCAACAATTCTCGCGTGGTTTTCGCCTCTCACTGAGCGATGTGCTTCGTAAAAGCGCTGAGGTCACGGTCACGAACCAAGCGGTGATGAAGTTCGGGGAGTTTACCAAACGTCTTCCCATTCCGGCCTATCTTCAGATTATTTCCATGGACCCTCTTCGCGGCTTAGCGATGATCGCCACGGATGCGGCGACGGTGTATCTGCTGGTGGATCATTTTTTCGGGGGAGCCGGACAGACTCATGTTAAACCGGAAGGGCAGGATTTCACCATCATAGAGCAGCGTGTGATGAAAAAGGTCATGCTGATGGGATTGGGGAATCTCCAAAAAGCCTGGGACCCCGTCCAAAAACTCCTCATCAATGCGGTTCGGGTGGAAATGAATCCTCAGTTGGCTGCCATTGTGTTGCCGGCGGATATTGTCATTGTGGTCACGCTGGGCATCGAATTAGGCAATTCGGTGGGAGATCTCCATCTCTGTCTTCCCTATACGATGTTGGAGCCGATCCGGGAACGTCTGCAGGTGAGTTTCCAGGGAGACTCGTTTGAAACGGATTACGGCTGGGTAAAACGATTTTCAGCCAGGCTGAAGGAAGCCTATGTCACGATGTCCGTGTGTCTGGGAGAAACGGAAATCTCGGTTGAGGAATTGATGCAATTTTCACCAGGCGATGTGATCGGATTGAATCAAGGGACCACGCAGCTGTTAACGGCCAGAGTGGAAGGAGTGCCAAAGTTTCTTGGTTCTCCGGGAACCACCAAAGGCATGCAATCATTTCAGATTAAGGACATCATTCTGGCGAAAGAGTAAGGGCCGGTGAACGCGATGAGGCGCCGGCAGTCACTGATCGTGGAAACCTGGAGATAAACCATGAGTGCAGAAGACAACATCGACATGGATACATTTGATGCTGAGAAAGAAATGATGGAGGCGTTAGCCCAGGAAGCCGCCGAAAAAGAACAGAACGCTGCGGGGAAAAAACAGGGGGTGACGGCAGGTAGCAGCAGCCAGACGCCACAATTAATGACGACCCACGATACGAATTTAAATCGCATTTTAGATATTCCCTTGGTGCTTTCTGCGCAACTGGGCAACACACGCATACTGATTAAGGACTTGTTGCAGTTAGGACCGGGCTCCATTGTGGAATTGGATAAACTCGCCGGAGAACCTCTGGAAGTGTTGGTGAATGAACGGTTAGTCGCGCGTGGTGAGGTGGTGATGGTGAATGAGAAATTCGGCATCCGTCTCACGGATGTGATTAGCCCCACCGAGCGTGTGAATAAACTTCGATAGGGACGTTAGGTGTAAGGATGACAGCGTGAAAGGGCGATGGGGCCGTTTTACGCATCACGACCTACGCATCAGGAAAATATGGATCTCACGCATGAAGCGCTCAAAATGGCGGGCACCCTGGCCCTGGTAGTCCTGATTCTTCTTGGAGGATTAGCCTGGGTTCGGCGCACATTCGGGGAATTGCCTGGAAAGAGCGGTGATCCGGTGATGCGCATTTTGGGCGGACTTCGAGTCGGGACGGGGAAGCACATTATGCTCGTGGAAGTGGCAGGAGAAGTGTTGGTGTTGGGGACGACGGCACGGGAGATGACGCTGCTGACGACCGTGGCGGATGCCGATCGGATTGACCGGCTCCGCTCCATTGCGAATCCGCTCGTCGGGCCGTTAGGCGCCTGGTTGGGTCAGTGGACCCGGCAGGCATTCGGGAAATCCGAAATGGGATCGGTGACATCCGAACCGCTCATCCGATTGGCCAAAGGCGTCGGACGGGTCAGGGGAGAGGGGAAGTCGTGAGCAAACCCTATTGCGGGTATCGTAGACGACGTGACCTTCCGGGACTGCTCGTCCTGAGTCTGGTGATGGGATCATCGACCTCGGCCCTTGCCCAGGTCACCAAGGATCCCGCGATCAGTTTACAGGTGTCCGGATTGGATGGGACCGAACCGTGGACCTTCGGGCTTCGCATCCTCTTTCTCCTGACGGCCTTAACGCTTGCGCCGGCCTTGTTGATGCTGGTGACGGCTTTTACACGCGTGGTGATCGTTCTGGGTCTTCTTCGGCAGGCGTTGGGGACCATGCATGCGCCACCGAATCAGGTGATGATTGGATTAGCCATGTTTTTGACGCTGTTTATTATGATGCCGGTGTGGGAACAAATTCGGGTTGAGGCACTAAATCCCCTATTGGAACAAACGGTGACTCAGGAAGTGGCGCTTGAACGGGCCAAAATCCCGCTAAGAATGTTTATGCTGAAACAAGTCCGTGAAAAAGATTTAACCTTGTTTGTGGAGATGGCGAAAGTTCCTCATCCTCAGACGCCCGATGATGTACCGCTCCATGTCCTGGTGCCGGCGTTTGTCACGAGTGAATTGCGGACGGCATTTCAAATCGGCTTTCTGATCTATGTGCCTTTTCTCGTGATCGATATGATTGTCGCCAGCATTTTAATGTCCATGGGTATGATGATGTTGCCGCCGATCATGATTTCGTTGCCGTTTAAATTGGTGTTGTTTGTGTTGGCTGATGGATGGTTTTTGGTCGTGGGAGCACTGATGAATAGTTTTCAATAGGAAAGGCCGCAAGACATGAAGCGTCAGGCACGGGGAGTGTATCGGATGCTGTCCTTTTGTTTCTTTTGTCTCTTTGCGCTTGCCCCCCACGGCTTTTTCTTCACGCCTCATATGTAATATTTTCATGACAAGTCTGAAAGGGTTGAGGAGATGACAACTGAAAGTGTCTTGAGCATTGGTCAGGAGGCGATTCAAACCATACTGCTTGTGGCGGGTCCCATGTTGGGTCTCAGCTTAGTGGTCGGACTCTGCGTGAGCGCTTTTCAAGCCATGACCCAAATTAATGAAATGACCCTCACTTTTTTGCCAAAGGTTGCCACCATGTTTGTAGTGCTCTTGGTCACGTTTCCCTGGATGGTGGAAATCCTTGTGGGATTCATGACGGGGGTATGGGCACGGATACCCGAGTTTGCGCAATGATC
>CABVRQ010000009.1:62705-79737 GCA_902500695.1 uncultured Nitrospira sp.
GTGTTTCAATGGGATTTTGCGATTCAGCAAGTGTGGCAATTCGTGGTCGTGCTCGTCCGCACAGCCGTTATTTTGTCGGCCCTGCCGTTGCTGGGAGGGCAATCGGTTCCGAGTCGGATGAAAATCGGTATGGCCGTTATTATCGCCATTCTGTTGATGCCCGTCGTGACGTTTACCCTCCCTTCCAATTGGTTGGAACCTGGCAATCTGGTGATCGCGTTAGGTGCCGAATTACTCGTGGGACTGGTCTTGGGTTTGGCATTGCGTTTACTCATGACTGCGGTGGAATTGGCGGGGAGTGTGATGGGTTTTCAAGTGGGGTTTGCCATGGCCGGAGTGTTGGATCCTGTCACTCAAGTGGAAACTCCGGTGTTTGGTCAATTACTGACCATTCTGGCAACCCTTCTGTACTTTCAAGTCGATGGGCATCATCTGGTGTTGTTGGCGTTGGGCAGTAGTTTTCAGTTGATTCCACCCTTTGGCGCCCATTTGAGCGCCCCTCTGTTGAGCGATGTAACCGGAGTCATGCAACGAACCTACGACACGGGATTAAAACTGGCCTTTCCGGTCATGGCCGCAACATTTCTGGTGCATGCCATCATGGGAATTCTTGGCCGGCTGGTTCCTCAGATGAACGTCATGCTGACCAGTTTTCCCATTACGATTTCGGTCGGTTTGTTGGTGTTAGGCTTGGGTTTGCCCTTCATCGCCTTAGTCTTTCAAAACTGGATTGTCGGGATGGAGACGGTCTTGTGGGACTTAGTACAGGACTTAGGGCATGGCTGAAAATAAAGACGGGGCGGATAAATCAGAGCAACCGAGTTCGAAACGCTTAGCCGAGGCCCGTCGCAAAGGCCAAGTGCCGATGACCAGGGAATTGCCCTCCTTGTTTGTTTTATTGGGTGGGGTTGGGGTGATTTCCCTTTGGGCCCCTCACGTCTTTGTCCAGTTTTTTGATCATTACCGGCAGTGGTTGGCGCAAGCCGGAACCCTCCAGTTAGATGCTCAGTCCACACATGTGTTGTTGTTAGATATCTCCTATCAAGCCTTTGTTCCTCTCATTCCCTTCGGACTCCTGGTTGGTGTGTTTGCGTTTCTCGCCATTGTTCTCCAAACCGGGCCGCTTTGGATTGACGAGGCCTTGCAACCCAAGCCCTCGAAATTGAATCCCTCCAATGGGTTGAAGCGCATCTTTTCCTGGAAAGGGGTGGTCGATCTTTTGAAGTCGTTGGTGAAGCTGGCAGGAGTGAGTGGGATTGCCTATCTGATTCTCTCCCATAACCTGCTTGCGATTATTCAACTGCCCCTCCTGGAATTAACCGAAGCCGTTGGTGGTGTGTGGGGACTTCTGGAGAACATTGTGTGGTCAGTCGGAGGGGCCTTGCTCTTGTTGGCGATGATCGATTTCACCTATCAGCGGTGGCAGCATACCGAAGATCACAAGATGACCAAACAGGAAGTGAAAGACGAGTCGAAGGATGTGGAAGGTGATCCGCAGATTCGGTCCCGCCGCCTCAGCTTGCAACGGGAACGCGCCAGACAGCGCATGTTGCAGGCGGTGCCCAAAGCGGATGTGGTGATTACCAACCCAACCCACGTGGCGGTGGCGCTCAGATATGAAACGGGAAAAATGGACGCTCCGGTGGTGGTGGCGAAGGGCGCAGGGTTTATGGCGGCGAAGATTAAGGAAATCGCCCGTCATGCTGGAGTCCCGATTGTTGAAAACCGCAGTCTGGCTCGAGGGTTGTATAAGGCAGTGAAAATCGGTCAGGAAGTGCCAGGGGCATTGTATCAGGCGGCGGCTGAGGTGTTGGCCTATGTGTATCGCTTGAAGAAAATGCATGAGGGGACGTGAAGC
This sequence comes from uncultured Nitrospira sp., assembly GCA_902500695.1. Lineage (GTDB taxonomy): Bacteria > Nitrospirota > Nitrospiria > Nitrospirales > UBA8639 > Nitrospira_E. The sequence continues at coordinate 64,564 of CABVRQ010000009.1, forward strand.
GTGAGGCCTAATGCGTGAGGTGAGAATGGGAAAGCGAAATATCGGCACTCCCCCTCACGCTCATCCCCTACGCCTCAAGAGGTTCAGGAGAGTCTTATGGAAATAGAGTATCAATGAATGCGACAACGGTAACCGATCAAGGCATACATGGCATTTGATTCTCAAAAATTACGAGACGAACTCACTCCCGCGCATTATGGGGATGTGCTCCTGCCGGTCGGGGTGGTGGGGATGCTCCTCCTCATGCTGTTGCCCCTGCCCACGTTCCTTCTGGATCTCTTTTTATCCTTTAGTATTACCCTGTCTGTCTTGATTTTGCTCGTGACCATGCATGCCGGGCGTCCCGCGGAATTTTCCGTGTTCCCGTCGGTGGTGTTGCTCACCACATTATTCCGGCTTGCGTTGAATATTGCTTCGACGCGGGCCATTCTCATGCATGGGAACGAAGGCCCCGCTGCAGCCGGGGAAGTCATTGCCGTGTTCGGGGAGTTTGTGGTCGGGGGAAATTATGCGGTGGGCATTGTCGTTTTCTCCATTCTGGTGATTATCAATTTTGTCGTGATCACCAAAGGTGCCACCCGTATTGCCGAAGTTGCCGCGCGATTTACCCTGGATGCGATGCCCGGCAGGCAAATGAGTATCGATGCGGATCTCAATGCGGGGATGATTGACGAAGGCGAAGCACGGAAGCGTCGGGAGGCCATTTCGCAGGAAGCCGATTTTTACGGATCAATGGACGGTGCCAGTAAGTTTGTTCGCGGCGATGCGATTGCCGCGCTGCTCATTATCTTTATCAACGTCATCGGCGGGTTGGGCATCGGCGTGTTGGAACATGGGATGTCCATTATGGAAGCCGCCAAACGCTTTACTTTGCTAACCGTCGGGGACGCCATCGTGGCTCAAATCCCCGCCCTGATTATGTCGACTGCTGCCGGTATCATTGTCACGCGGGTTTCGACCAAAACCAGCCTTGGACGTGATTTAACCGACCAAATCTTTTTTAATCCCCATCTGGTGGCTGCCGTGGCCGGCATGTTGTTCTTTTTAGGATTTCTTCCCGGGTTGCCGCATGTCGCGTTTTTGTTGTTGGGATCGATGACAGCCGGCCTTGCCTATGTGTTGAGGAATCAGAAGCAGGAAGCCGCTCGCCTCAAAAATCTCCCCAAGAAAAAAGATCCATCGACATCCTCCGGCACGGAATCGGTGGATACCGTCACTCCTCCGGATCTTATGGAGTTGCATGTCGGCTATGGACTTGTGCCGTTTGTCGACCAGGCCCAGGGAGGGGAGTTGTTAGAACGGATCCGGTCTATCCGGCGCCAAACGGCTCTTGATATGGGCTTTGTCGTGCCGGCCGTGCATATCCGGGATAACCTCCAGCTCAAACCGCATGAGTACAGTATTTTGTTGAAGGGGATTCAGGTGGCCAAGGGAGAACTGGTGCCCCGGCATTTATTGGCCATCAATCCCGGTCATGCAAGAAAAGGTCTTCAAGGGAAGCCGGGAAAGGATCCGTGTTTTGGATTGCCAGCGGTCTGGATTGCCCCTTCCGAAAAGGAACGCGCTCAAATGGAGGGCTATACGGTCGTCGATGGGCCGGCCATTATTGCCACCCATCTGACGGAATTTATTAAATCCAATGGGCATGAATTGCTGGGTCGGCAAGAGGTCCAGAATTTGCTGGATAACTTAGCCAAGACCTATCCAAAGGTGGTGGATGACTTGATTCCGACTCAAATAACGTTAGGAGCAGTGGTGAGAATCCTTAAGAATCTCTTACGAGAGCGCGTGTCGATCCGCGATCTGCGGACCATTTTGGAGACTGTTGCGGATTACACCACTCAGAGTAAGGATCCTGACACCCTGACGGAATATGCTCGGCAAAATTTGTCCAGAACCATTTCGTCCCAATATGCCAATGCCGACGGATTGCTGCAGGTGATAAGTCTGGATCCGATGCTGGATCGCCGGTTGATGGAGGCGATGCGTCCCAGTGGTGGAGAACAAGGGGGGTTGCCTCCCAGTTTGTTGAATCAGGTGATTCTGTCGGTCCGTCAGGCCATTGAGCGAGTGGTCAGTCAGGGGTATCAACCCGTGCTGTTATGTTCCCAGTCGATTCGATCCCAACTCTATCGCTTAGTCTCGCCGGGGGTGCATACCCTGGCGGTGCTGTCTCCGAACGAGTTGGACCCTAAAACCCAAATTCAAGCTATTGAAGTCGTGAGGATGCCACATGAAGCTGAAACGGTTTGAAGCCCTCTCATTACAAGAAGCTCTCCAAGCGGTGAAAGCGGAACTGGGGCCTGAGGCGGTCATCGTCTCCTCCCGCCGGGTTCAAAAAGGGGGAGGCCTGTTTGGCCTGCTCAGTCAATCGATCATTGAGGTGACGGCAGCGGTGGATCGTTCATCCCAGGCGGAAGTTGAGCCCGCGCGTGTTGATCGATCTTTTCAGTCCCTCCTAGCCAAACGTTTTGTGCCTGATGCGCCTCCTCTTCCTCCGGTGCAGGCCAAAGCCGATCACAGTTTTTCGGAAGCCCTGCAAGTCGCGAATGCGCTGGATCCGATGACTCAGCATCTTTATGAGATGCGCCAGGAAATTCAACGATTGCGGGAAGAACAACAAGATCCTGAACGGGTGTTAGGGCCCTTACGACAAGAATTAGAAGGCTTGCGGATTGTGGTGGGGCAGGTGTTGGGAAGTCAGATGGACAAACGGGTTGAAGGCTTACCTGGAGACCTGATGGACGTCTATCAGTCGTTGGTGTCTCAGGGAGTGAACCCTCAGACCGCGCATCATCTGGTGCGTGCGGTGGTGGAAACGCTCGGGACAGCCGGTGTGGGGAATCGTGAGGCGATGAAAAGTCTGTTGTGGGAACGAATGGAGGAGGCGGTGGCCGTCTCGGGTCCAGCGATGTCCAAGCATTATGGCCAAAAAGTGATGATGCTGGTGGGGCCGACAGGCGTGGGGAAAACGACGACGATTGCCAAGCTGGCCGGGTTGGCCCGTCAACAGGATGAGCATCGGCGGACGGTGTTGATTACGTTGGATACGTATCGCGTGGCGGCGGTGGAGCAACTTCGAGTCTTTGCAAAAATTTTAAAAATACCTCTGGAGGTAGCGGTCTCTCACAAGGATTTCATGGAATGCATGGGACGACATCAGCATGCGGATTTGCTGTTGATTGATACGGCGGGGAGAAGCCCCAAGGATCAAGCGGGGTATGATGAATTACTTGCGATCACCAGGGGACAAGTCCATGTGGAAACGCATCTGGTCTTAGCCGCTCCCATGGCCGAGTTGGTCCAGATGGACACCATTCGCCGCTATCAATCGGTTCCTATTCATAAGCTCATCATCACGAAACTGGATGAGGTATCGATGGGCGGCGGTCTCTATAACGTGTTGTCACAGACGGGCCTGCCGGTCTCCTATCTTTCTGCCGGACAGCGTGTACCTGAAGATTTAGAGGCGGCCACCCGAACACGCCTTGTCGAATTGGCCTGGGGTCAATCACCGGCTCAGGTTCTTCAGGAACGGGTGCCGTTAACGGGGGTAGCACACTAATGGCCGGGTCATCATCCACACCGCTACTGGTGCCCGGCGTTTCGGCTCAGCGACGACTGGATCAAGCCAGTGGATTACGTGCCGCCATGAACGTCAACCCGCAGGCTCCTTCACGCATTCAGGTGATTGCGGTCAGTTCAGGAAAAGGCGGAGTCGGGAAAAGTAATGTGGTCGCGAATGTGGCGGTGGCTGCGGCCCGTCAGGGACGGAAGGTGTTGATCATGGATGCGGATCTCGCCTTAGGAAACGTCGATATCTTATTGGGGCTGACTCCACAGTATACGATTGAGGACGTGCTCTCAGGGCAACGCCGCTTGGAGGACGTCCTCGTGACCGGGCCGGAAGGCATTCGCCTGTTGCCGGCAACGTCCGGAGGCCAGGCGTTCACTCAGCTGACTCATGAGCAGCAACTCCATTTACAATCGGCCTTTCTTCAGTTGGCGTCTCCACCGGACTTGCTGCTGATTGATTGTGCGGCAGGAATTTCGGCCAATGTGTTGTACTTTAGTTTGGTAGCTCACGAAACCCTTGTAGTCGTATCGCCTGATCCAACCTCTCTCACTGATGCCTATGCCCTGATCAAAATTCTTTCCACCCGCTATCACTTGCGAAGATTCCGCATGCTCGTCAACAAAGTCAAGCATAGCCAGGAAGGCAAAGAGGTATTTCGAAAATTAAGTTTAGTGACGGATCGGTTCTTGAACCTTTCGCTCGATTATCTGGGATGTATTCCCACAGATGACTATCTGACGATGGCCGTGGCTCAACAACGTGCGGTGTGTGATGTCTACCCGCGCGCTCCGGCGAGCCGAGCCTTTACCTCTTTGGTGAAGGTTCTCAATGATTGGAGGGGAGATTGTTCCTGGCAGGGGGGATTTCAACTTTTTGGTCCTGCTGCCTTGGGAGCCACACGAACTGTGACGGAAGGATAACGCATGAAACGTGGCGCGGTAACAACAGTGTCAGAGAGACCGGTTTCGGAAAACACCACACCGTCGATTCCGACGAAACTTTCGCTCTCCCCCCAGGAACGCGAAGCTCTGGTTCAGGAGTTTTTGTCGGTCATTAAATACATGGCTATGCGAATGGCCATGCGAGCCTCGAGTGGGCTCAATGTGGAAGATTTGATGAGCGCCGGAATGGTAGGGCTTCTGGATGCCCTGACGAAGTTCGATCCCTCACGAGAAATTAAATTTCGTACCTATGCGGAGTTTCGTATTCGTGGCGCGATGCTTGACGAAATCCGAGCGATGGACTGGGTGCCGAGGTCTCTTCGGGAGCGTATCGGGAAAATTCAACATGCGGCCAATGAATGGACAAAACGCAAAGGTCGGCCGCCGACGGAAGAAGAGTTGGCGGAATCCCTAGGTATGCAGCCGCAAGAAGTGGATGAGACTCTTTTGCAAGCCAAAGGCGCTGTGGTCTTGAGCCTCGATGATTTGGGGTCCAATGATGAAGATTCCCATCCCATCTTGGATGCGCTGGCGGATCGCGATCAACCCTCGCCGTTGGAGACCCTGGTGTCCGAGGATGCACGCCAGGCGTTGGTTGATGCCATTGAGCGATTGCCTGAACGCCAACGGCTTGTCTTGACCCTCTATTACTTTGAAGAGCTGACGATGAAGGAGATCGGTGTCGTGTTGCACGTCACCGAATCCCGCATTTGTCAGTTACATGCGCAAGCCATGATTCGTCTGAAGGCACTTCTCCATACCCGGCTAGGTCCGTAGTCGTTTTCGGCCTGTGAGGAATGACCTCTATGTGGAAGCCTATAGGCGGTCTTCAACATGGCCATAGTCAAAGTATGCCAACCGGGAGCGTTTCCTGCAGCCGTCTGGTCCCTGCCGCGTCTCATGTCGGGAACCCCGCACCTCCGAACCATCGGATGTCGCACATTGATGGTGAGGGGAAGGGAGGCTTCATGGCTTCACCATGTAGGGACTATCATCAGTCTTGAGTTTGTGCTCATCCCGGCCGAAAGACACAAAAAATCAACATTGTTTAAAGCGTGCAGTGTGAAATGTCATGGAACAGATTACGACGGAAGATAACCACGCGGTGAAAGCGCCTCCCGGCGATCCCGTCTACACCATTCTCATTGTAGACAATGAAGAAATTGTGCGGATGGTCGCCAAGAAGCGTTTGGCCAAACTGCAGTATCGAGTATTGGAGGCCAAAAATGGGGAAGACGCTCTGGCCATGCTGGATCATGAACCAGTGGATCTGATCCTGTCGGATTGGGTGATGTCCGGTCTTGATGGTCCCGGACTGTGTGAAGCGATTAAACAAGATGAACGCTATCGCACAATCCATTTTATTCTAATGACGGCATTGGACCACCCGACACAAATTGCCGAAGGGCTCCGCCGGGGAGCCGATGATTTCTTATCCAAAACCGCTTCCGGTCATGAAATTGTCGCCAGAGTAGGCGCGGGCCTTCGAGTCCGACAGTTGATGCTGGATTTAGAAAAGTCCAATCGATTGTTGTCGCAAAAGCAAGCGGAATTACACTCTGAACTCCGCTCGGCCTCCACCTTTGTGCGAGGTCTACTCCCCCGGCCAGGGGAAGTGGTCCCCGGAATACGGGTTGAGTGGGAATTTTTTCCGTCCTCGCATTTAGGAGGAGATTTCTTTCAGGTTGCCCGATGGGGGGATGATCATCTCGGTCTCATGGTGTTGGATATGTCGGGACATGGGATCGGGCCCGCGTTGCGGGCCGTGGCGTTATCTCTCTTTTTTAAGGGTGAACACATGCAACAAATGTTTCCCTCATACGATCCAGGTCAGATCCTGACGAGTCTGAACCAACGATACCCCATGAGCGATGACGGGGAGTATTTCACAATCTGGGTTGGGGTTTGGCAATGCTCCACGCGCCTTTTTCGGTATGCGACTGCGGGACATCCCGGTTCCATTGTGGTGAAAAGTGACGGGTCTTCCGTTGTGTTGGGCGGGCGATCCTGGCCTATTGGATTTTCGTGTGATGAGGTGTATGGAACCGATTTGATCACGGTAAATCCCGGAGATCGTATGTATCTTTTTAGCGATGGAATTTATGAAGTGATGAATCCTCAGCAAGAGATCTGGGGGAGAAAAAGGCTTCAGGAAGCACTTGAGGAGGTTGCCGGTCAGCCGTTGCAGTCGGGATTGTCCCGTATTATTGAGGAGAGCCGGACATGGAATGCCCACGCCGGATTTGAGGATGACGTGGCGTTACTCGGAGTGGAGTTTAAAGCGTGAGGGAGTAAGACGTAAGGCGTGAGGGAGTAAGGCGTAAAGGGTGAAGCGTAGGGCGCAGGGAGTTTCATTCTTCTGTGTCTCCACTCCCTACACTTTACCCCTGACGGCTCATGATTGGCCGTTGTCGCGATGGCATGTATGAAAAACACCTCTTCCCGTATCTTGTTAGTGGACGACGAAGAGTCAAACCTGGATGTTCTTGTTGAATGTCTTAGGGATGAACCATATGAACTTGTTCAGGCGCATAATGGGGAGGAGGCCTTAGCGCAATTGCAACAGGACCGACAAGGGTTCCATGCCATGGTCTTGGATCGGATGATGCCGGGAATGAGTGGCCTTGACCTGTTGTCGCAGGTGAAAAGCGATGAACACCTCCAATGGCTTCCGGTTGTGATGCAAACCGCAGCGGGTTCTCCGCAGGAAATAGGCGAAGGAATTGAAGCGGGGGTCTTTTTCTATCTCATCAAGCCCTTTGACCAACTGCTGTTATTGCGAATTGTGAGTGCAGCGGTTGAGGAGGGATTGAAATGGAAACGGATATTCAGAAATCTTAGCCAGCAGTCTCAGATTATTGAATTATTGCAGCAAGGCCGTTTTCACATTCGAACCATGGAAGAAGCATATGATCTGGCCTTCTTGTTGGGGCGAGCCTGTCCCAATTCAGAAAAAATCGTGTTCGGGTTGAATGAATTGCTGATGAATGGAGTGGAGCACGGAAATTTGGGAATCGGGTTCGATGAAAAAACGGCTCTCCAAGCAAGTGGAAGGTGGGAGGAAGAAGTTCAACATCGGGTGGGCCTTCCAGAGTATGCCCATAAGGTGGTCGACGTGCTGTTTGAGCGTTGTTTGGATTGCATCCAGGTGACAATAACCGACCAAGGTTCCGGCTTCGACTGGCGGAAGTATGAACAAATCAACCCGGATCGAATTTTGGAAAGTCACGGACGGGGTATTGCGATGGCCAAAGCCTTAAGTTTCTCACGGGTTGAGTATCGAGGGAAAGGCAATCAAGTCGTGTGTGTCATCAAGCCAGACTTGCCGATTGGTGAAGAAGGTATCTCTATGGCATCGGAAATCCCTATGACGGCTCACGAATCGGAACGGGTGTGAGGAGTAAAGAGCGAGAGTAAGGCATGAGGAATAAATGATTTTTCCGCTCGGACATTTCTTTTTCCCATCTTCTTACTCCTTTCCTCACAGCGGGTTGTAGTCACAATGAAAAAAGTTGAGTCCTTCTAAAGTAGGGTCCTTTGGCTTCCGATAGTTCCGGTTGTCTCATGTTTGTTTCTTACCCCGCCAAGGAGTCTCACGCGGGAAGGTAACACATCAGCCCAGGCAAGGAGAGTCGTTTGAATATTCACGTTTTTTTTCCCGGAGAGATGAGAGGGTAACATGGAAGAATGCGAAGTCACGTCAATGATTCCTGAGGAGTCGATTCTCAGGCCATTAGGCGATCTCACTATTTTTGAAGCGGCGCAATTTCATGCTGATTTAGTGGTTTTACATCAACAGGATGGACCTCTCCGTATTGATTTAGGCGAGGTGAACGGTATGGATTCTTCCTGTGTCCAGTTGATGGTGGCGGCGACCCGCTCCGGGCGGGTGACCGTCCAGGGGGCTTCCAGTCGTATTCGCGACAAGTTTGAGCAAATTGGATTTGCCCAGTTTCTCCCGACCCAGGAGTCGTAACGCAAGACGATTGAATGATGCAATTGATATTCATCGAGATCCAAGAATGAGGTGACGTGTGAATGGTGATTGGATGGTTTGGATGGGTGTAGTGGTGGTCGGAACAGGTGTCGGATATGTCTTGGGCGCCAAAAGTAGACAGATGCGTATTCAACTACTTGAAAAGCAACTTCAGGAGGGCATCCAGGCTCAGCGCCGTTGGTTAGAGAACTGGAAGGATTTTTGCCAGTGTCTGGCCCCGGTGTTTCCGGTATTTGTGGGACAGATCAAGGCGGTTATTCAAGAGACGGGACAAGCTGCCGACGGACTGATTCAGCGTTTTCAGGCCATAGCACGGAATGCGAGAGAGCAGGTGGAGGAAACCGAAGCGCTCTTAAATATGGCAGATGGGCATGGCGGAAAGGATGAGTATACAGTCGATCGGATTCTTCACGACACACAAAAGACCATAGAAATGTTCGTCAAACAAGTTACGCAGACGACCACCGTGACGCTCGCAACGGTAAGCGTAATGGAGCAGGCATTAGAAACCACATCTCGAATTTCAGAGGTGGTAGAGGAAGTCGAATTCATTGCCGATCAAACACGATTGTTAGCACTCAATGCGGCAATTGAAGCCGCACGGGCGGGAGAGCATGGACGAGGGTTTGCCGTGGTGGCGGACGAAGTCACGAAATTGGCGAATCGGTCCGCGCAGGCCTCAGAACAAATTCGTACCCTCGCGACGACGGTCAAAGGCACAACCGAGTCGGCGATGTCGGAACTTCAAGTACTGGCGTCATTAGACTTATCGGAAACGGTAGAGGCTCAGAACAAAGTTCTGGAGATGATCAAGATCATGGCCCAAAAAAATGATGTCTTAAAAAAGAGCGTTGGGCACAATTCTGGTCGAACCAAAGAACTTGGAAAGGATATCGGACAGATTGTGATGTCCATGCAATTTCAAGATATCACCCGCCAAAAACTGGAACATGTCTATCAGCCATTGGAGCGAATTCATGCGCCGCTTCAAGCTGTGGTCAACGATACTGAAGGTATAGACATGATGCCCCAAGTGCTCGAAGAAATCCGGAATCTGGAACACACCTATACGATGGAGTCTGAACGCCTCACGATGGAGGCTGCCCGATCGGGACAAGGGACGGTGATGGTCGGAACCGGTTCGGATGGAGGGGACAACATCACATTATTCTGAAGACGCCAGACGTGACGGGTGAGGCGTGAAGATGCGTGTTTTCTTCTTACGACTCACCCCTGACGCCTTACGAAAAAATGGGTAGAGGTCGAACAATCGATGGTGATCGCACAGGGCCAAGATTGAAATTCACAGAACCAAAGTGAGGTAATGCTATGGGCAAGACAGTTTTAGTCGTGGACGATTCCGTCTCGATGCGTCAAATGGTGAGCTTTACGCTGACTGGTGCAGGCTACGAAGTGGTTGAAGCTGGAGATGGAAAAGAAGCCGTGGATAAACTCAATGGAGGGGCAAAGCCCAATTTGGTGATTACGGATCTGAACATGCCGAACATGGATGGCATTGCTCTGATTAAGGCAGTGCGGGGAATGCCCACGCATAAGTTCACCCCGATTCTGATGTTAACCACCGAATCATCTGATGACAAAAAGAAAGAAGGCCAAAGTGCCGGAGCAACCGGGTGGGTCGTGAAGCCGTTTAACCCGGAACAAATGCTTGCCACGATCAAGAAAGTACTGCCGGGGTAGGAAACGTGAAGCGTAAAGCGTCTAGGGGTAAGGCGGGAAAGGTTAGTTATGAAACGTGAGGCGAAAGGTGAAGTGGAATTCGAAAAAGCCACACAAAAAATTGGATCTATGGAATGTAGCCATGCAACTCGTGACTGATGTGTACAGAATATCAAAACTTTTCCTGAGCAAGAGAGATATGCGCTTAGCAATCAAACGTGGAGAGCGGTAGTCAGTATTCCCAGTAATTTCACGGATGGTGCACTGCGGCAGACACTAAAAGAGTTTATTTAGTATTTACACGTTTCTCAGAGGTCGTTAAGCAAGCTGAATACTCAACTGGAAATTGCCAAGCGACTTGGGTGGTTGCAGGGAAAGGATGGGGATGGGCTTGAGAGTGCAATGATTCGAATGGATAAGATGCTGAGCCGGTTCATCCGGCATCAACAATTGTCTCGCCCTTCACGCCTTACGCCTCACGAAAAGACAAATCCTCAGTCCATTCGCAAAGGAGTCGAATAATGGCGGTTGATCTCTCACGGTTTCAAGAGTCGTTTTTTACTGAATCCGCAGAACATGTGGAAACCATCGAGTCCGGTTTATTGGCGTTAGAGCAACGTCCGAAAGACCTGGACTTACTGAATCGAATTTTTCGGGGCGCCCATTCGATTAAAGGCAACGCGGGGATGTTTCATTTTACGGCCATTGCCGAGTTGACTCACAAAATGGAAAACATTCTGGATGACCTCCGGAATGAGAAAATGCCGGTGACCCCTCATGTTATTGATGTGCTGTTGCGGGCGTTGGACGGTTTGAAAAGTCTTCTGGATGCGGCGCAAGGGGGTGAGGCGGCAGATGAAACAGCCATTCATGAATTAGAAGGTGAACTGGAATCCTGTCAGAAGGGAGCGACCATTACTGGACAAAAGGGGTCCTCAACTGAAAACACTTCCCAGGCTCCTCCGCCTCAACCGGCGACGTGGCGAATGGTCCAGATTGATTGGAGCCCGTTACCGGAATTGTTTCAACGAGGAATGGATCCGGCCCAGATTTTCAAGGAACTGCATGAGTTGGGTATGGTGAAAGTATTGCAAGTGCGAACCGATGGTCTTCCTGCCTTAGACACCCTCGATCCAGAACGCTGTTATCTCAGTTGGTCCGTGGAATTGGAAACCGATGCACCAATTGGCCAGGTAGAGGAGGTGTTTGCCTTTGTCCGGGATGGGAGCGAATTAGACATCATCGATCGTGCGCCGAAAAAGCCGGAACCCTATAAGCGGGTGGGTGATATTCTGGTGGAGGAAGGGGTGGTGACTCCGGAGCAAGTAGCCGAAAGCCTGGCCAAGCAAAAGCCTCTTGGCGAAATTCTCGTGGAAGAGAAAAAGGCGTCTCCCCAACAAGTCGATAAGGCCCTTCAGAAGCAGCAGCAATTGAAAAAAAATGAAGTGGCGTCTATTCGGGTCGATACGGAAAAAATCGACAAATTGATCAATCTTGTCGGAGAATTGGTGATTACACAATCGATGATTACGGATCTCAGTGAGAAGTTTTCCATCGATCAGCTTCCTGTTCTCCAGGAACGTATTACTCAATTGGAACGCAATACCCGAGAGATACAAGAACGGGTCATGTCCATTCGGATGATGCCGATCGGCAGTGCGTTCCACCGGTTCCCACGGTTAGTTCGGGATCTCGCAGGGAAAAGTGGCAAGCAGATTCAATTGGTCATGTCCGGCGAGGAAACGGAATTAGATAAAACGCTGATTGAGGCCATTGGCGATCCGCTCACCCATCTGGTTCGCAATTCGGCTGATCATGGCTTGGAACTGCCGGAGGACCGGTCGGCTCAAGGCAAGCCGGCCCGAGGAACGATTCGTCTCCATGCCTATCATGATGGCGGAAATATTTGTATCGCCGTGGAGGATGACGGGCGAGGATTGAACCGGGAAAAAATCATTAAAAAAGCTGTAGAAAAAGGGATCATTGCCGATGGCAGCAATATGTCGGATGAAGCCGTCTATCAACTGATTTTTCGTCCTGGATTTTCCACGGCCGAGAGCATTACCGATGTGTCAGGTCGAGGGGTGGGGATGGATGTGGTGAAGCGAAATATCGAAGGGCTTGGCGGGTCGGTGGACATTCAGAGCACGATGGGCAAGGGTTCTCGCCTCACGTTAAAATTGCCGCTCACGCTGGCCATTATTGATGGGATGACGGTCCGGGTCGGTCAGGATAACTATATCATCCCGCTTATTGCGGTCACTGAATCCATTCGCCCTAAACCCAATGAGTTGCAACGGATCGTGGGTAAAGGCGAGGTGGTCAGTCTTCGCGGAGAGTGGGTGCCAGTGGTCAAACTCTATGAGGCTTTTAGCCTCACGCCTGACTTTACCGATCCTTCACAGGCCTTGTTGGTGATCGTGGAATCCGATGGTCGGCGATTGGCCGTTCTGGTGGATGAACTGACGGGGCAACAACAAGTGGTCATTAAAAGTTTGGAGCAAAATTATCGCAAGGTTGAGGCTATTTCTGGAGCCACAATTCTGGGAGACGGGCAAGTCGCCTTGATCTTGGATGTGCCGGGATTAGCCAAATTGGCACGGGTTGGCCACATTGCGGCGGCATGAGAAACCGTGAGGGGAACAGGACAGAAGGCACTGAAGTCGTGAAGATTGTTATGCGCCTTATGCTTCACGCTTTTCGAGAAAAAGGATACACGTGTTGAGGCATAACCATGACGTACAAAACAAAGGAGCCTAATCATGACCACCGCAACGGCTGAATCGATGGAGCAACGCTCGGTTCGAACGACGTATGCCAGCGACGATCAACAATATCTGACCTTTAATCTGGCGGATGAATATTACGGGGTGGATATTTTGAAAGTGCAGGAGATCAAGGGATACACCACGGTGACCAGAATCCCCAATACCCCGGATTTTCTCAAAGGGGTGCTCAACCTTCGTGGCACAATTGTACCCATTGTGGATCTTCGCATGAAATTCGGCATGGGGGTGACCGAACCTACCTCGTTCACCGTGGTTGTCGTGGTTAATGTCCGGAATCGTGTGATGGGTTTTCTGGTCGATGCCGTTTCCGATGTGTTGGATATGAATGCCAAGGATATTCAGGCTCCTCCGGACATGGGGACCTCGGTGGATGTCACGTTTATCGCCGGCATTGGTAATGCCCAGGATCGCTTAGTGACCCTGTTGGACATTGATCGGGTTCTAACGGAGGAGGAAGTAACCGTCGTGGGGAAGATTCAAGATGTTGAAGGAAAAGCTGAAGTCCATGCCTGAGACGAATCGACATAGGCCATGGATGGCCCAGGACGCCAGAGGCCAATAACAATTTCAATGAAATCAGCGAGGATTTTATGAACAGGATGGTGAACAAAATTTTCAGTTTGGGAATCGCAACCAAGTTGGTGGTGTTGTTCGCCATCTTTGGCATTGTGCCGATGGCTGCGGTGGGGTACTTGGGATCTTCAGCTACCGGGGAAATGGAGACAGCCGCCGGTCTGCGTGTGCAAGCCATGGCGGAGACCATTGGGGATAAAATCGATCGGAATTTATTCGAACGATATGGGGATCCTCAATCCTTTGCTCTCAACAGGATCGTGGGTGAACGCTATCATTGGTACAGCAAGGAGAATAATGCCATTGCGAGTGCGATGAACCAATACGTCGCGACCTCCGGAATTTATTATTTGACGATATTGGTAGACCCGGCTGGAGATGTGATGGCCGTGAACTCAAAGGATGGTAAAGGGAATTCGATCGACACCACGGGAATTTATTCCAAAAAATATTCGGACGCTCCATGGTTTAAGGCGTTGGAAGCCAAAGAATTTTCCACGAGACAACCCTTTACGGCTCCCGGCAATGATGCGGCGACCGGGACCTTCATTGAAGACGTCCATGTCGATGAAGATGTGAAATCAGTCTATTCGGGCGATGATGGATTAACCTTGGGATTTTCTGCTCCGGTGTATGTGGATGGCGATTTGATCGGGTATTGGACCAATCGGGTCAAGTTTTCTCTGGTGGAAGAAATCGTGCAATCCGCCTATCAAGAGCTGAAAGGGGCAGGATGGCCTGGGTCAGAAATTTCTCTTCTCGGTGATAAGGGGCAGGTCATCGTGGATTTTGATCCCTCCAATCAAGCCACAGAGGACATGACCCATGATTTTGAAAAAACGTTATTCAAACTCAATCTCGCAGAAAAAGGAGTAGAAACGGCATCATTCGCCGTTGCCGGAAAAACAGGCTATCAATTGGCCCTTCATGACGGGAAGAACATCTGGCAGATGGGTGGATACACTCATTTGAAAGGCGCCCTGGGCTATCCGGGGATGAATTGGTCCGTCCTGGTCAGAGTTCCTAAAGCCGAAGCTACGGCTGCGGCCATTGCCTTTAATCAAAATTTAACTATTACCGCCATTATTTGTCTGGTTCTGATTCTGGTTGTCGGATTGTGGGTTGGGCGTCGCGGTGCAAATAGCCTGGTGCAAATAAGCGAGTTGGCTCAACGGGCGGCTGACGGAGATTTGAGTCAGCGTGTCACTGTGACGTCCAATGATGAATTGGGAACCATGGGCAAGGCAATGAATGTCATGTTGGATAATTTGGTAAAGGTGGTGTCTGAAGTCCGCCAAGCGGCGGAACATGTCTCTACCGCGTCAGGTGAAATCACCCAAGGCAATGAAGATCTTTCGCAACGCACCTCAGCTCAGGCAGGCGCTTTGGAGGAGACCAGCGCGTCGATGGAAGAGATGACGTCCACCATCAAGCAGAATGCGGATAATGCCAAGCAGGCCAATCAATTAGCTGTGGCCGCCCGGGAAGTGGCGGAAAAGGGTGGCGCGGTCACGGACAAGGCCGTGGTGGCCATGGATGAGATTAATAAGAGCAGCAAGAAGATCGCGGATATTATTAATGTGATCGACGAAATCGCGTTTCAGACGAATCTCTTAG